>DASUOZ010000198.1:0-2552 GCA_036276375.1 Pyrinomonadaceae bacterium
TAGATAAGAATCCGAAACTGAAAGAGCTTGCCGAACAGAGTCCGGCAATGCAGCGGACCGTGAACGTCGATATCTGGTTCGACCAACTCGCATTCCAGCCCGCACAGGCAACGTGGGGCATCAGCTCGGGCGGTGCAACCGGTCGCGGTTTCGGTCTCGGCTTTCCGGAAGTGATTCCCATTGCCGACTCCGACTACGTCTACGCCGCAATCGCCGAGGAGACGGGGCTGTTTGGCGGCGCCGTGATCATCCTGGCGGTCATCATTTTCGTGGTCGCTGGTGTTCGCACTTCGCTGGAGTCGCGTGATATGTTTACGAAGTTGTGCGCGGCTGGTCTGACGGCATTTATCGGTTTTCAAGCTTTGGTGAACATCGGCGGCATCTTGCGCGCCTTGCCGATGACGGGCATCACGCTTCCGTTCGTCAGTCACGGCGGTTTTAGCTTGATTACAAGTTTTGCGATGTTGGGAATGCTGATGGCGTTTTCAAACCGAAACGCACGTGATCGGGTGATTGCGGAAATGCCGGCGGTAAAGAGTTCATCTCCCCTTAAGCTGGAGGCAGTGGAATGAGCGAAGACAGGAACACCTTGCGGGTGCAGTCCTCAGCGCTTAGCGACCGCGGGCTCAACGAGCGTCGTCCCCTCAATGAAGACGCCTACTTGCACGATCAAAACCGCGGCATCTTCGCCGTGGCCGACGGCGTCGGCGGCGCGGAAGCGGGCGAAGTCGCCTCACAAACTGCCATTGAAGTTCTAGACGAGGCTTTCCGTCATCAGACCGACGGCGCCGACGTTGAAGACCTGATGGAGCTCGCCATTCAGCGAGCCAACGCTTCGATTCACCAGATGGCCCAGGAGCACGTGAAGTTTTCGATGATGGCCACCACCATCGTTGCGTTGCACCTCAAGGGAAACGTCGCGACCTTCGGACACGTCGGTGATTCACGTCTCTATCGGCTGACTCCCGACGGGCAGTTACATCGCGAAACTGAAGACCACTCGATCGTCGAAGAAGAAGTGCGCGCCGGGCGCATGACGCCCGAGCAGGCCGCAAATCATCCGAGCAAAAACGTGATCAGCCGCGCGCTCGGCGCCGAGCAGGGCGTGGAAGTCGACATGAAGACGATGGAGGTCGAGGACGGCACGGAGTTTCTGCTGTGCACCGACGGCATCACGCGTCACGTTTCAGATAATGAGTTGCGGCAGTTGCTCCTGCTTAATAACGATCTGGAAGAAGTTTGTCGTGAGCTGAAGCGGCGTTGTTACGAACGCGGAGCGGAGGACAACCTCACGGTGGTCATCGTGCGCATTGGCGATCCGGTGAGTACGGATGAACGCCTGGCGGAGCTCGAACCGACGATCACGCCTGAGTCTCAGACTGTCTACGCCGCACATAACGGCGGTCAACAACCGATGGCCGGTACGCAACCGAATGGAAGCCCCGTTTCGGGTTCGCGGATCGCGATTCCCGCTGCGGCTGAAACGAATCACGCCACGCTGAACGTAGCGGAACCGCGGCGAGGTGGCAGCGGTCTCGGCAAAGCGCTCGTTTTTCTCCTGGTTGTAGTGCTAATCGGTGCTGCGTTTTATGCCGGCGCGCGCTACAAGGAGCGAATTCCCTTCCTCGCGTCTAACAATCAAGCGCAAACAGTGTCGACCGTAGCAGCTCCTGCTCCCGCGCCCGAAGAGCCTTTTGTGCAGTTTGAACGGATGCGCCGGCAAGTTGATCAGGACGCGCGCGCGTGGCTCACGACTGAGCCTCAAAAGGAACTGGTGAGCGCGGGAGTTCAAAGTCCGTTGGATTCGCCGCATACAGACTTTTTGTATCTCTACGGCCGCGCGAATCTCCTCTCGGGCAATACTGACGAGGCCGGCAAGGCATTTGACGTCGCTATCGCCAAAGCTGACGCAAACCCCTCGCCCGCGAACGCCACCATAAAACGAGAAGCAGTGCTCGGCCTCGCGGCAGTCAGCGTGCGGACGCAAAGAGATCGGTGGAAGTTTCTCAACCACTACGAAGAGCTGACGAAACCTCCCGCGAGCTCAAGCACGGCCCCCTGATGAGACCCTGGCCGCCCCTTAACACCCTGATCCCTTAATCACGCATCAAAGATGCGAATCAGGGCGAAACGATGTCGGAACTCAAACTCCAACAAAGCAGATTAGACGGGCGCTACGACATCGTCGAATGCCTCGGACGCGGCAGTTACGCTGAAATCTACGTTGCCAACGACAACGCTGCGCCCGAAGGTTCGCCGCGCACGATTGTGATCAAAGCGTTGAATCTGCATCTACAAGGCGAGCCCGACACCGAACTCGAACTAACGCTCGTCAGCAACTTTCAAAACGAAGCCGTCGCACTCGATCGCGTTCGCCATCCAAATGTAATAAATCGTCTCGGCCACGGCACCGCGATCGATCTCGCCGGAACGACGTTTCACTACATCGTGCTTGAGTATCTTCCCGGCGGCGACATGTTTGCGCTGACGCGAACGCGCCCGCTCTCGATTCAACGCGCGCTTTTTTATCTCGAGCAGGTCTGTTCCGGTTT
>DASUOZ010000199.1:0-4029 GCA_036276375.1 Pyrinomonadaceae bacterium
ACAACGAGAAAGCCACCTGGGCCACCACGAGCGACGTGCGGATGCGCGACTTGCGATAGCGTCCGCTGAAGAGACTCGAGTCGTCTTTCAAAACCGTCGCTACTTCCGCTTTCGAGCTATGCAACGCGGGCACGAGCCCAAACAGCACGCCGGTCACAGACGCAAACGCGAACGTGTAAACCAGCACGCGCCAATCGAGATGAAGATCGACGGCGACACGTATGCCTTCCGGAAGCTCGGGCATAAACGCCATCATCAGATCGAGTAACCAGACGGCGAGTAAGAATCCGGCGGCGCCGGCTATCAACGCGAGCAACACGCTCTCGGTCAGCAGTTGGCGCACGATGCGCGAGCGGCGCGCGCCTAACGCGAGCCGCACGGCGATCTCGTTGCGTCGCCCGAACGCGCGCGCGAGCAACATGTTGGCCAGATTCATGCAGGCAATGAGCAGCACGAGATTGACGATCACAAACAGCCCCACTGCACCGCCCCAGGCAACCTCGCGTGCTCCGGGGTGAACGCGCGTTTCGCTTTCCGACAACACGTAAGCGGATAGTTCCCTCTGTCGTGTCCTCCACTCTTCTGGGTGTGCAGCACGCATCTCGAGCGTCAGCAGATCAAAGCGCGACCGCACCTGCGCGATCGTCGTGCCGGGTTTAAGCCGGCCGACGATCGTCAACCATCTGTTGCCCCGGCTCGTCAATGCGCTTTCGCCTCGGCGCTGATCGACGGATGCGGACATCATCAGGGGCACCCAAACATCGGCCGCCAGGCCGCCCAACATCCCGTTGTATTGCGGTGGTGCAACGCCGATGACGGTTAATTGCTGATTATTGAGCCCGATGGTTTTGCCGACGAGCTCGGGATCGGAATGAAAGCGCCGTTGCCAAAGCGAGTGACTGACGACGACGACCGGATTACGGCCGGGCGCCTCATCTTCCTCAGGAAGAAATGTGCGGCCTTTGACAGCGGAAACACCGAGCACGTCAAAGTAGTTTCCCGTCACCATCTCGCCCCAAACCTGCTCGACCTGATTGCCGTCGTCGAGTTTGAATTGCTCGATGCCGTAAGCAGCAAGCCCGCTGAAGACTTCGCTGCGGTCGCGAAAGTCCAGGTAGGTCGGATACGAGCTGCTGTGATAAGGCTGATTGCGATCGCCGGTGTAAATCTGGACCAGTTGTTCCGGCGCCGACACCGCGCGCGGGCGCAACAGGATCGAATTGACGAGACTGAATATCGCAGAGTTCGCGCCGATGCCGACCGCGAGTGAAACAATCGCGACGAGGGTCACGCCTTTGCTTTTCCAGAGCTGCTTGAGGCCGTAGCGAAGATCGTTAAGCATTTTTGATTTTTGATTGTTGATTGCTGCCTCAACAATTCCCGATAAAAATCGGCAATCGAAAATCAACAATCGACAATGTCTTTACTCGTACCGTAGCGCCACCAACGGGTCCACTTTCGTCGCCCGCCTCGCCGGCAGGTAACAAGCGAGCAAAGCGGTGAGAGTTAACACAAGAACCACACCTGCGAAGATCGTGGTGTCAGTCGGCGTCACCCCAAACAACAACCCGCGCATCAGGCGCGTCAGCGCAAAAGCCCCTACCAGACCAATCGCTTCGCCGATCAACGCGAGCAGCATTCCCTGCTTCAACACGAGCTTCAACACGTCCGTGACGTTCGCGCCGAGCGCCATGCGAATGCCTAACTCCTGCGTGCGCTGCGTCACCGCGTAAGACAGCAAGCCGTAGATACCGACGGCCGAGAGCAGCAGCGCGAGCCCGCCAAACAGCATCATCAACAGCATGTTCAGACGCGGTTGCGCGATGCTGTCGGAAACGATCTGTTCCAGCGTGTTGACGTTGCTTATCGGCTGGTTGGGATCGACGGACCACACGGCCTGTCGCAGACCGGCAACGATCGATTTCGGATCATTCGCGGTGCGAACCAGGATCGTCATATCCTCAAGCGGCGCCTGCGTGGCCGGCAGGTAATACGCCGGTTCCGACGCCGCGGCGAGCCCGTCAAACTTCACGTCGCGAACAACTCCGATGATCTCGAACGACGTCAGCCGCTGCTGGTCCCAGATTCTGCCCGGTGGCCCGGGACGAATCCGGCGACCAAGCGGATCCTCGTTCGGAAAGTAATGACGAACAAACGCTTCATTCACAATCGCGACACCGGGATGATCCTGATCGTCCTGCGGTGTGAAGGCCCTGCCACTGACGATCTGCACTCCGACCGTGCTGAAGTAGTCAGATCCAACCGGCATGAAGTTGGCCGATTGCGATTGGTTTTCCGGTGCGGCAGGGCGCCCTTCGATCTCAAATGAGTCGAGCCAGTTGGATTGCAACGGATGGTCGTAAGCAATCGTCACTGACTCGACGCCCGGCACCGCCGCGACACGCTCTCCCAACTGATTGAAAAAGTTATTAATCTGGACGGGTTCGCCGTACTTGGACCGCGGCAACGTCACGCCGGCCGACAGTATGCGCTCCGCCTTGAAACCCGGATCCACTCTTTGCAACAACCAGAAACTCTTGATCAGCAGGCCCGCGCCGATCACCAGCATCACCGCGACACTCACCTGAAACACCACCAGCAACTGCCGGAAACGCAAACGCGCCGCGCCTGGGCCGGACGTGCGGCCGCTTTGTTCGAGCGCCGTTTGCAAATCAGGTTTCGACGCCTGCCACGCGGGGACGAGACCAAACAGCAAACACGTTACCAGCGAAAGCAGCAGCGTGAATCCCAGCACGCGCCAGTCGAGCCCAATCTGCGCGAGCCGCGGGATCATCTGTTCGGGAATAAAATTCAGCAACGCTTTCAGCCCCAGTTGGGCCACTGCGAGACCGGCGACAGTACCAAACAACGACAACAGCAGTCCCTCGACAAAGAACTGCCGCACCAATCGCCGCCGGCCTGCTCCGAGCGCCGCGCGGATCGCAATCTCTTTCGTACGCGCTGCATGTTGGGCCAACAAGAGTCCGGCGATGTTCGCACACGCAATCAACAACACCAGGCCGACCGCGACCAGCAACGTCATAAGGGCCGGCCGGACGTCGCCGACAACCTCATTCATAAAACGGTTGACAATGATCCCCTCGTCCCTGTTTTCAGCGTGTTCCTGGGCGAGGCGCGCGGCGATCGTGTTCATTTCCGCTGCTGCTTGATCGATCGTGACCTCCGGCTTCAGGCGCGCAACCACGCCGAGAATGTGAGCACCGCGAAGCGCAGCAAGGTGCACCATGTACGACATTGGTTTCCAAAAGTCCTGGCCCGATTCGTCGAAGTCGATGCGGCCGGCGGTCGTCGGCCGGGCCGGAAAGAGTCCCGGAGGCATTACGCCAACGACGGTGCAACTATTACCATCAAGCGTGATGTTGCGGTTGATGATGTTTTTGTCGCCGCCGTAACGTCGTTGCCAGAGCCCGTGGCCCAGAATGACGACTCGATCTGTTCCGAGTTGATATTCTTCCGGTTGAAACGTACGCCCGAGCGCCGGCTGAACACCAACGACTTCAAAGTAACCGGGCGTCACCGCGGCGCCCGACAACTGCTCCGGATCACCGTCGCCGGTGAGCGTCGCGGTGGAGCCGCCAAACGCCGCAACGTCCTGAAAGACAGTGTTCTGTTTTTTCCAGTCGAGGAAGTTCGCGGGCGCGGCGCGCCAACGCCCGTGCTGCGGCACGTTCTCCCAGAGCGACACGAGCCGCTCGGGATCTTTGTAAGGCAGCGGGTTCAGCAACACCGTGCTGACGACACTGAAGATCGCGGTGTTAGCGCCGATGCCGAGTGCGAGCGTGAGCACGGCGATCGCCGATACACCAAGATTCTTCGTTAACATGCGCAAGCCGTAACGAACGTCCTTAATCATATGGGTAACCTATCGTTGGTTTACTCGTACCTAAGCGCCACCATTGGATCAACTCTGGTAGCGCGCCTTGCCGGAATCAAACACGCCAACAGCGCCACCACCGCGAGCAGCAACGGCACCGCCACAAACGTCAGCGGATCGGCAGCCTTAACGCC
>DASUOZ010000200.1:0-7006 GCA_036276375.1 Pyrinomonadaceae bacterium
AGGAATCTTCCAGAGCTAATGCAATCAATTACGTGGACGCAGTGAAACTTTTCCTTCGCCGGTCCTCAGGATGAACACGCGGCCGCCGTTGCCGACTCGCCAACGTTTGACCCGAGGTGAAAGAGTAACGTCTTCAGCAACCTCAAAACCTTCGTTTGAAATGCCCTCGGGGGCGTTGGTTTCGATTGTGAAGCTCGAACCGGCCGGCACGCTTAACGAAATCTCGCCGTCTCCGGTTCGGGCGGACAGCGCATTGAAGTTTCCGTCGAGAGCGATGGGACCATCGCCGGTGCGGGCATCAACCTGCCCGTCAAACTTATTGATCTGGATCGGACCGTCGCCCGTGTTGACGTGTAGTTGACCGCCGCTGTTGTTGACGGTGATGGGGCCGTCGCCGGAACGAAGCGTGATGTCGCCGGAAACGCCCTCGAGCGTTAATGGACCATCGCCTGACGTGACGTGCAGACTGGAGCTGCGCGGCACGTTCACTTCCAGGCTGACGCTACCGTTGTAGACTTCTTCGTTGACGGGATTGATCGAGATCGTGATTGACTGCCCCTGCTGATCGGCCTGAATCGAGATCCGCTTGAGGCTCTCATCATCCGCGGCTCGTTTGGTCGCGGTATAACGCACTTCCGGCTGATCCCAACCACGAACGGTTACGGGGCCGTCGAAAGTGGTAATGCTCACGCGCGGCGAGCCACTGACCGGAAAACTCTTCACTTCCTGACTGGATTTGTTCCAGTCAGTGTGTGCGGGCCGATTTTGGTTGATGACTGGTCGGGGCTGTACGCGAACGCGTTGGCGCTGAATCTGGCGTTGCGCCTGCTCTATTTCGCGTTGGGCCTGACGCATCGCGGCGTCGACTTGTCGCTGCGCTTCACGTTGCGCCTGGCGCGTTTCCCGGGCGAGGCGCGCGCTATCGATCTTGGCGAGCGTGATCTCCGCAGTGGTTAGCTCCACTTCGCGATCGAGATCGGCCTCGATTGCCGCCCGGCCTTTCACTCCTTCGCTACCGGCAATCGAAGTCGCCTGGCTCAACGGTCGTCCGTCCTGCGCGTGAGTGATGTGAATGCCGCCGTTCACATTGCCTACCTTGATGCGTGGACCACCGCTGCCGATCTGGCCCTCGAGATTGTGTCCGACGTACTCGCCGTGTTTGACCTTCATCCCGAAGTCGTTGCTGATGGCACCGTGGACCGTACCCGCACGAATCGAGGCGTTGGAATCGGAAGGAATAACCAGCGTCACGTGCCCATTGACGGACCCGAGCGAGATCGTCTTCGACTCATCAAGCTGCCTGAACACCACCTTGAGTGGACCGTTAACGGTCGATAGTCTTGCTTCACCAATCAGACCGCTGACTGTGACTGGACCATTGATCGACGAGGCTTTGACGTTTCCTTCGACACCCTCGATATCAAGCTGCCCGTTGACGAGCTCGATCGACTCGAGCGTCGCCTTGCGTGGAACTGTCAGCGAATACTCGACGATGGCCGGATTCTCATAACGCCGCTCGTCGTTGCGAAAGTTCTGGTTCTCTTCCGGATACTCGGTTTTGATTCTGATGTTTTCTTCGGTTGATGTGACTTCGATTCGCGCTTCCGCGAGACGCTCGCGCCGGTAAGCTTTCTTGATTGCGTCGACCTGGACGGCGGCGCGGTCCCAGACCTTTATCTTCACTCCGCCGTTGATGTTGCCGAGGCTGATGCGCCCGGTAGCTGATAATGGATACGTCTGATGAAACTCCTCGGTCACGCTTTGCGCCGGTTGTTCGCCGCCGGCGGATTCAATATTCGGCACTGCCGGCACCGGCCGCACTTCTTGCGGTACAGCCACACCGGCCTGGATCGCGAAGGCCGCGACTCCGGTCGTGGCGCTGTAAGTGACCAGCGCGATAGTTAGCAGAACTACAGCAATGAGGAGCTTATTGGACATCGATTTGCGTCTCGTTTCTTAAAGTAAAGTATTATGATTGCTCGCTAACTTTTAGAGCCGAGAGTAGTAAGTTCCGAATTACCAGGTCCTAACCACCCTCGGCCCTTCTGCGTTGCTCTATAGTCAGAACACCGGGGTTAAGACGGATGTGACAGGAAACATCAGGGGAATCTAAAGCTTTTTTAGCCGCACCGTACCGCCAAACGAAGCCACTGAAATGGTCGCGTCACCCGTACCACAAATCGCCTCGACGCGGCGAACGTAAGGCGCCACTACCACCGTCGGTCTCTCAATCGTCACGAGCGGTCCCGGCGGGGCGACCCGACCTTTTGCCGCTGGCTTGTCTTTCTCTTTCGGCGCGGGTGTTTTCGAATCCTTTGCGGCCGGCGCCTTTTTCAGATCCGCTGGTGGCGTTGCGGGAGCCTGCGTGGCCGGCGGAGCCGGAGTGGTCCGTTGCTGGGGATACACCTGCGGTGGCGCCGGAGGCGGTGTTTCTCCGAGATACTTCAAAACAAACTCAGACACGATGTCGTGCTTCTCCGACACTTTCGCGTTCAAACGAAACGAGGCATCGTGCGGCAGCGCCAGCAACACATCGCCCGTCATATTGGTGAAGGTGTAATAACCTGACTTGACCAACGCCCCGCTCATCGTCATCGAGCCGTTGACGGTCTTGGCCATTACTTTCGGATTCGAGATCCGATCCAATTGAATGTCGCCGCTCACTGTGCCGACTTCAAACACGTCGTCGGCATCCGCTCCGCGCACTCTGACGGCTTCAACACCGCCACCCGCTGAGCTCAAATTCACACGCCCGCTCGAATCTCTCAGCACAATACTGCCGCCGACGCTGCCGGCCTCGACCAGCCTGGTCGCGCGCTCAATGATGATGTCGCCGTTTTGCGAACCCGCATAAACCGCGGCAACGCCCGCGATGTGAATATCTCCGTCACGCGTTTGCACTTGAACGGTCGCGGTTGCCGGCACTTCCATTTGCACATCGGCGATCGCCTGGCAATCCCTTCTCGGGTTGGCGCGCGACGCTCTGTCGAGCACCATCACGTCGATGCGGCTCGCCGGCACGGTGGGGTCCCTGGGTTTGTCGATGCGGCGAAAACTAATTTCTTCCGCATCAGCCGAACGGACTCGCAATTCCTGTTTATTCGATCCGCGAACGGTCAGTGTTCCGTACGCGACACAAAGCGTAATCACGGCTTCCGGATTGACGGGCAACGCCCGTTCGACCTTCTGACCGGGTTGGGCGTCTTCGTTTTTTTCTTCGTTTGCGGGGGTTGAACCTACCAGGGAGAAAAGGAGGCCAGTAGCCGCGGCAACTGCGAACAACTTCTTAATCAACTAGAACCGGGCCTTTCAGTGGGAGCGACCTCCGCCGACACGAGCATCGGCGATGGTGTTGAGCAGATCTACTTTGCTCTGATATGCAGCGAACATGAAATCGGCCGCGTCCGAATCGTTCGGATTACTCTTGGCTGCGCTGCGTGTGGCAGCGATGGCGCGATCGACAACTGCGAGATTGCGCTCATATTCAACCTGTAAGGACGGCCTCATTGCCTTCTTGTTGGCGTTGATCGTGGAGTCAAGCCGGGCAATCGTTTGGAGATAAGCACGTTCGCCCGGGAGCAGCTTGACTGGTTCAGACGTGGGAGCTTCGGATTTGACTGGCTCAACTCTGGCCACTGGATTTCTCTTAATTGCGGTTCGCTTATCCGTAATTCCGGTTTGCTTATCCGTGTTATTCACTTCCACTGGGCCTGGCACTTGAACCGGATCGGCTTTGGGAGGCACTACCGCAACTTGTTCTTCGCTATTTTTTGCAGGTGGTGTTTGAGCGATAGACGCCGGCGGCGGCGTTGCAGTCTTCAGCTTCACATAACCAAAGATCGCGGCGAACGCCAGCACGACTGCGAGACTGGCATAACCCAACTTCGCTCCGGAGCCGAAACTAAGCAGACTCGAGATGAAAGCGCCTAAGCCGGCCCGTGCGGGCGAGGCTGCCGCGCTGACTCGCTGATCCAGAACCGCCGCGTCGAGGCGTTGTCGCAGCCGTTCGGTCGGCACGCTGGCATCAAACTCGGGCGCCAGGGCCGTCATCATCAAGTTGATCTCTTCTTCGATCTCGCGCGCCGCCGCGGCGCACGTCGAACATGAACCCAGATGCAACGTTGCGCTTTCCATGTTCTCGCCGGAAAGCTCACCGTCGAAATAGGCTTGCAGCGTTGCCTCGTCCAAACACCTCGTCATCGTCTGCCTCCGATCTTACCGTACACCCTCGCAAACTCTTTTCGACCGCGAGCCACCAAACTGCCCACGTTGGTCTCTTTCAACGACAGGCTGGTGGCGATCTCGCGATACGAAAGCCCCTGTTGTTTGAGCAACAGGCAGCTGCGCATCGGCTCTTTTATCTTGTCTAAAGCCCGGCGAGCTTCTTCGATCGCCACGCGGCGCTCGTAGTCCTCTTCCGGAGCTTCGACGGCAAAGCCGTTGTCTGCAGTGGTCTTCTGATACTCGTTATCGCGAACCATCGAGCGGGTTTGCCCGCGCACGGTGTTTCGCGCCACGTTCAGAGTCACGCGCAGAAGCCACGCGCGAAGCAGATCTTCGCCCGGCGTAGCATCGAGATTGCGATAAAGTCGTAAAAAAACTTCCTGCGTCACGTCTTCAGCCAGGGCGGCGTCGCGGACGACAGCCCGGGCCGTCCTAAAAACGGCGCGGTGATGGAGGGTAAACGCTTCGTCGAAACTGAGCGGACCTACCGCTTCAGTCCCGATGTCGTTAGGCATGGACTCGATCAAAACTCTAGCTTGTCCGTTCATCAATCACCGCTCTCTCAACAGTGCAAACACCACAAACCACTGACTTGTGGCAAGTATCTGCCGGGCTTGGTCAGATTCCTTGCAACGCCAGTAAGTACGCGGTTTCGGACGGAGTATTGTAGTCCTGAACTCCGTTCTGCACCAAGATAAACGGTGACTTGTTGTTAGTGTCAAAAAAGGGGCGACGGGTTTCGTAACGTAACGAACGAATTGAAAGTTCGATCCAATCCGGCTCGCCGTGACGAAAACTACATGACTTTTCTTATTGCTCCTCCTACTCTTATAATTCGCCTCCTTTGGATCAAGCGCTACAAACGAATGTGTTCATGCGCGCGTGCCGCCGCGAGCCAGTGCCTTACACGCCCATCTGGCTGATGCGGCAGGCAGGCCGTTACATGCCTGAATATCGCGCGGTTCGCGCAAAGACCAACTTTCTTGAACTCTGCAAGACGCCGTCACTGGCGGCTGAAGTCACCGTCACCGCTGCTGAGCGGCTCGGCGTTGACGCCGCGATCATCTTTGCCGACATCCTCCTGATTCTCGAACCGATGGGTATCGAGCTCGAGTTTGCTCACGGCGAGGGACCGGTGATTCACAATCCAGTCCGCCAGGCGTCGGACGTCGATCGATTGCGTCAACTGGAAGACGTGAGCGCGCTTGATTTTGTTAACGAAGCCATCCGCCAGACGCGTCGCGCGCTAAAGCCTGACATTCCCCTCATCGGGTTCTCGGGCGCGCCGTTTACGCTTGCGTCATACCTGACGGAAGGCGGCGGTTCGAAAAACTACGTTCACACAAAACGGTTGATGTACAACGACAGCGGCGCCTGGCACGCGATGATGTCGCTGATCGCCGCGAGTCTTGTGAAGTATCTGAACGGGCAGATTGACGCCGGAGCTCAGGCGATTCAATTGTTTGATTCGTGGGTCGGCTGTTTGAGCCCGGATGATTACCGCGAGTTTGTGCTGCCGCACACACGCTCGGTGATTCAGAACGTGAAGCCGGGCGTGCCCGTGATTCACTTCGGTACCGGCACGGCGACGTTGTTGGAGTTGATGCGCGAAGCGGGCGGCGATGTGATCGGTCTCGATTGGCGCGTGCGACTGGACGAAGGTTGGCGGCGTGTGGGTCATGACGTGGCGGTGATGGGTAATCTCGATCCGGTGGCGTTGTTCGCTGAGCGAGAGGTGTTAAAGGCGCAGGCCCGGAGGGTTTTGGATCAGGCGGAAGGGCGGCCGGGACACATATTCAATCTGGGACATGGGATCTTGCCGGAGACGCCGGTTGAGAACGTGATCGCGTTGGTGGATTTTGTTCATGGGATATGATGCGCTCTTAGTGGTGTCGTTCGGCGGGCCGGAAGGGATGGACCATGTGATGCCCTTCCTCGAAAACGTGCTGCGCGGACGCAACGTGCCACGCGAGCGCATGCTCAGCGTCGCGCACCACTACGAGATGTTTGGCGGCGTCAGTCCGATCAATCAACAGAACCGGAATCTGATCGCCGCGCTTAAAGAAGAGCTCGAAACTCACGGTCCAAACCTTCCGATCTACTGGGGCAATCGCAACTGGCATCCGTTATTACCAGACACGTTGCGGCAGATGGCGGCTGACGGCGTGCAAAACGCGCTGGCTTTTGTCACTTCGGCTTACAGTTCTTATTCGAGTTGCCGGCAGTACCGCGAAAACATCGCGAACGCGCAGGCCGCAGTTGGACCAGGGGCGCCGCGCGTCGACAAGCTGCGGGCCTTCTACAACCATCCGCTGTTTATTGAAGCAAACGTGGACCACATTCGCGCCGCGTGGTCCAAACTGGACGAAGACGCGCGTGCAGAGGCGCAACTGGTCTTCACCGCGCACAGTATTCCGGAGTCGATGGCGGCGAACTGTGAGTATGCGGCGCAACTTCAGGAAGCAGGTAGCTTGATTGGCGCGGCGCTCGGAAGCGATCGCTGGCGCGTGGTTTATCAGAGCCGGAGCGGATCGCCGGCGCAGCCGTGGTTGGGGCCGGACATTAATGATTACTTACGGGAACTCCATTCAAAAAGCACCAGTCACGTCGTGTTAGCACCGATCGGTTTCGTGTCCGACCACATGGAGATCGTTTACGACCTCGACTTCGAAGCACAGAACCTCGCCCGAGAACTGGGCATGCAAATGGTTCGCGCGGCGACGGCGGGAACGCATCCGGTGTTTGTAAAAATGATTCGCGAGCTGATCGTCGAACGCATGTA
>DASUOZ010000201.1:0-2455 GCA_036276375.1 Pyrinomonadaceae bacterium
CCTGCGCCTGCGCCTGTGCGAAGGCAGAGTTCACACAGATCAAAAGGATTAGACTCGCAAAAAACAGTCGCAGCATAAGCAACCTAAAGTTCCAACGGGTCCGCCAGCGTGCGTTCGATCATCGTTTCCTGCGTTTGCACAGGCGTGAACGTATGCGACGTACCGAAGTAGTTACGCCAGGCAACGTCCACGATGTTTGGCGTCAACTTGAGCTGGTGGTTCTCGAACAAACAAATATCCGTGGCGCGGTCCAGCAGGTCGCGCGGTTCGCAGCCCTTCATCTGACGTCGCTCGACGCGATACTTCGTCAGGATGTGGTCCAACACCGGCTGCTCGACGACGATTTTTCGTCTTTGTGCTTGCGCACGGAAAATTGCCAAGTAGGCTTCCGCTGTCGGCGGCTCGACGCGCGCGCGATAACCCATGCGGCGCAGGAACGCCTGGTCTGCCAGGTCCTTCTCCTCGAGGTTGGTTGAAAACACAACGAGCTGTTCGAACGGCACTTCGATTTTCTTGCCGGTGTGCAGCGCGAGATAGTCGACGCGACGTTCGAGCGGCACGATCCAGCGGTTCAACAGATCCTGCGGCGCGACTCGCTGCCGGCCGAAGTCGTCAATCACGAGTGTGCCGCCGTTTGACTTCATCTGAAACGGCGCTTCGTAAAACTTCGCCGCGCTACTCCAGGTCAGGTCCGCATTCTCCAGCGTTAACTCACCTCCAACGACGACCAGCGGGCGATGAATCAACACCCAGCGACGATCAAAGTCAGTCGGTGTTTCGTCAGCCGGCATCTCCTGGTGACAGTGGTTGTCAAACACGCGGATGATCTGTCCGTCGATCTCCACCGCGTACGGAATCCAGATACCGCCGTCCAAAGCGCCGTTGATGCGTTCGGCAACGGCGGTCTTTCCGGTTCCGGGTAGGCCGGTTAAAAAGAGCGAGCGACGCGAATTGATAACGCAACCGAGCGTTTGGAGCAGCGACTCCGGCAGTACGAGATCATGAAACGCCTGACGCACTGTGTCCATCGACGCCGTGTTTGACGGAATCGACTGGAGTTGCATCATGTGCGTGTAGTCCTTGAGTGAAACCGGCGCCGGTCCAACGTAACCAGACATCGTCAACAAGCGCGTCAGACGATCCCAACCGTGGTCCAACATCGCGTAACGCGTCGAACCAATCGCCGACTGCATCTTCACTTCGATCAGCTTCTCGCGATAGAGCTTTTGCAGCAGATCCTCAGCCAGCGTGCGCGGCAAATTGATCCGCTCCGCGACGGACAGCGTCGTCGGCTCGGGCAGCATGGCCACATGTTTCAAAGCCAGGTCGCAAAGAAACTGTTCGGAGATACCGGTGTCAGCAATTTCCTCCGGCAGCGGTGGTCCCATGCTTTCAATTTCCGCGCGGGTCAGGATGGTGGTGTGGGACATTGGGTGCTCTTTCCTTTTCGATCGGAACTATTTTCCGCTGTTGGCGGCATTCTGATTTTGCGCGAGAGCAAGCGCCGAACGGGTCGAGTCAGCTTCCGCTGCACGGCCGACGCGTTGATAGAGATCGGCGAGACGCCGCAGCGCGATCGTGTTTATCGGATCGATCTGCCGCGCGGCTTCGTAGTAACGAATCGCCTCGTCTTCACGTCCGAACCGTTCCATCATTTTCGCGGTGTTCAGATTGCCGGTTAACGGACCAGTCGCGCGCGCAAACGCTTTGTAAGCTTCTTCAACCTTACCGAGCCGGCAATACGCCAGGCCGAGGTTGTTGAGAACGCGCTCGTCGTTGGGCGCGAGCTTCGCCGCGCGTTTCAGGCGATCGACCGCCGCGCGGTAGTTACCATTTTGATAAAGCGAGAAGCCGAGGTTGTTCAGCGTCTCGGCGTCTTCCTGGAGTTTGACGGCGCGTTCAAACGAGTCTTTCGCGCGCTCGCCGAATCCCTTCTTGTCGTACGCGACGCCCAGCAGGTTGTGTGCTTCCGTCAACTTCGGATCGAGTGAAACGGCCGTCGAGAGCTCGGAGACCGCTTCGTTGTAACGGCCTTCCAAAAGAAACTGCCGGCCCGATTCCATGTGCTCGCGCGCGGAGCCGTCCGTCCGAATTTTCCGGTCGTTTTGGTTGCGGGCGTCCTCAATCTTCGTCACGCCCACGGACGCAAACCGGTCGGCATCCTTCTCGGTCATGCGCTGCAATCGATTGTCGTCTTTCCCGTTGAAGAGACGGCCAAAAGCCTTGAACGGCGCGGTGAACACTTTGACGATCTTGTTGCCGCCCTTCTTCTTGACCGACTGCACTTCGCCTGCTTCTGAACCCGAATCCTCAAGCACTATCGCATCGGGATCGCCCTCGCGATGGATCGTGGAAGCACTCCACATCGCGGTCGCCGCAACGGTCAGTAAAAAAGCAATAAAGACAGCCAGAATCCTGCGTTTGTTCATTGGTCCAACTCCTTTACATCTTGCCG
>DASUOZ010000202.1:0-2741 GCA_036276375.1 Pyrinomonadaceae bacterium
GGTAGTTGCCGCGCCACTCTGGTCGCCGATGAAGTGCAGTGAAGCAACGAGATCGAACGCAGCGCGCAGATCATTGAATTTGATCTTCGGCGGCAACGACGAGCAGCCACGTCCGGCAGGTCTTTCGACGATCTCCGGCAGATTCAGTTCACCGGAAGCGCCCTGGCCCTCGATCTCTCGCAGCAAAGCGGGAAGTTGGGCTGACTTGTCCGCAATCGCGAGAAAACCGAGCCGTTTCAGGGTCGCGCCGTCGAGGCTGCGCAGATTAAGACTTTGATATCCATTCATTTGCCGGCGGCACGCGACCAGCGGCGCGCCGGGCCAAAACGCCTTGGCGTGGTTGATGGCCGTGTGCAGCTCGACCATGTCCGCACCCGGCACGACTTCGTAAAGGACAGCGAGCGGCGGTGGGCCATCGAGGTCCGAAAGTCCGCCCTCGTTCTGCTTCTGTCGCGCCAGCGCGACTTCGACTTCCACTTCGCGCAGACCTTCGATCAGTGTCTTTACCCCAGCCGCTCGCAACGCCTCGATCAACTCGTAGGCGGGTGCTTCGTGAGCATCAGTCAATAGAATTACGTGACTCGACACGCTCAAAATCTCCGGCTAGGTGCGGCCGCGCGCGGTGCGACCGGAAAGTGAAACTCTGTATTGACTAATATTGCCTTGTGAGTCGAGCGCTTCGACAGTTACGTCACGAGTTCCAGCGGCTATCACCAACTGGATCTGGAATGAACCGTCGGGATTCACGATCGTTTCGCGCCCGTTTAGTTTGATCGTTGTACCCGGTTCGGCACGGCCCCGAACCAGGTAAAGACTACCGCCAAGAAGTTCCGCCGCGAGCTCCGAAACCGTGACTTGCGAACCCGTTCCTCGCTTCGCGACGATGAACTTCAACGGATCACTCCAGTCGCTGGCCTGCCCGGTCGCCGCCGTCGCGCGCACCCGCCAGAAGTACACTCCCGGGCGCAGATCGCTCGCGGCCAACTCAGTCGCCTGTAACTGATCGCGCTCCATGACTTTTCCGTCGGTGACGAAGAACGGCGACGTCGCCACTTCGACGCGATAGTAAGCAGGCGTGCCTGACTGTGGTCGTTGCCATTTCAAGGCGACACTCGCAGCGCCGTTTGCGCCTACAAAAACTTTTTCGAGATCGTGCGGCGTGGCGGGTTGAGGTACGTCGAGCAATCGCTGCGCCGCGGAGAGACGGCCGGAGTTGTTGACCGAAACGTACTCGCCGCCGCGGATCGAAGCCTTTTCGCCGGACTGGTTGGTAGTTTCGATCGCGCCGGTGGCGACGCGGATTTCTTCAGTACCTTCCGGATTGACACCGAAACTCGCGCTCGTGCGCTCACTCATCGTGCTCCTGGTCTTCGGAGTCTCGACGACGTTTGTGGTGCCGTCAGTCTGCTGCTCCGTGCGCACGGACAGTTGTCCGCTGTTGACGAGGACGTGCACGTTGGTTCGCTTGCCGTCGTCGGCGCGCGCGTTATCGCGGACGATGATGGTGCTGTTTGGCTTGACGACGAGCGTTGAACCGTCAGCGAGACCGATGCGAGCGCGGCCGTTCGCCTGTGTTTGTACGGTGTCGCCGGGGTAAAGCTGGGTATCGGCGTTGGCCGGGATAGTCTCGCGCGTAGCGGCCCGGACTACCCGCACGTCGCCTTCGAAAGAGATAAACCGGGCGCCGGCCGGATAATTCGTCGTCGCCACGTTTTTGAAGGGATTGCCGTACTTCCAGACGTAGACCGCGGCGCCCGCGGCCGAGACGCAGAGGAAGAATATGGCGATCATCAGATAGACAAAGCGCTTCTGAATAATCCACCAATCAAATGCAAAACGACTGGTCTTATTCGCCACCATTTGTTAGTTCGTGGAGGGGGTCCAACCTCGGTTGAGATTCGAGCGCGGTTCGGCTAAGGGCTTGAGCCGCACATAAAAGGATGTGAGTCCGAAGGGTCGACGGTGGAAAACCGCCGATTCCAGGCAGCAACACTACCAGTTCAGGAATTTAGCACAGGGACGCGAAAACGTTCAAGCACGTTTAATCCGAGCCGGCACTTAATCCTCGGTCATGAAGTCGGGCGGCAGCTCGACGTGCATGGTCGGGTCAGGTTTGGCCGGAATTATGAGGGACGCCACCACCGAACCCGCCAGGACTGCGGCCACAAAACACAGCGACACCCAGATCGGAATGTGGAACCCGACCGCGACGACCAGCATTTTCAGGCCTATAAACGTCAGCACGATGGCCAATCCGGTGCGGAGGTAGCGAAACTTTTCCACCACGCCGGCCAGCAGGAAATACATGGAGCGCAGCCCCAGAATCGCAAAAACGTTGGACGTGTAGACGATGAACGTGTCCCTCGTGATGGCGAAAATGGCCGGAATCGAGTCGACGGCGAAGATCAGGTCCGTCACTTCCACGACCATCAGAACCAGCAGCAACAGCGTACCCGTAGTCTTGCCGTTGACGATTGTGAAGAACTTCTCGCCGTCGTAATGCCGCGTAATCGGTAGAAACCGGGTGAAGATGCGGACGACAATGTTCTGGTCGGGCTGTATCTCGACCTCTTCGTGCCGAAACATCTTGATGCCCGTATAAACGAGAAACGCGCCGAAGATGTAGATAATCCAGTGGAAACGGTTGATCAGCGCCGCACCCACAAAAATCATCGTCAAACGCATTACCAGCGCGCCCATCACGCCCCAAAACAGCACGCGATGCTGAAACTTCGCCGGCA
>DASUOZ010000203.1:0-3181 GCA_036276375.1 Pyrinomonadaceae bacterium
AAACCATAAGTCACCAATCCGATGCATCGCTCCGGTGATAGTTTCATCGAAGAGCGCCGTGAGCGCAGCGCCGTCCAAATAAGCCTGCACTAACAGCGCGCCCGCCTCTTTCTCATCCGCGCGCAAAAGTGTCTCTGCGAATGGCACGGCCGCAGGCAGGCTTACTCTCTTTCGCGTAGTGTGCCGCGCTGGCGTGACTGTCCCTGGTCCAATGCCCAACTTCCGGCGGAGCTGGGCGACGGCATTGAGACTAAAGCGACGATGCCCTCCCACTGTCTTTTCCGATTGCAGCAGACCGCTATCGGCCCAACGTTTCACCGTCGCTTCGCTGACGCGCAGCAATTTGGCGACCGCTTGAGTGGTCAGATTATCAGTCATCCGGCTACAAGGTATCACATAATCCGCTCAAAACGCACCGCTAACACGATTCTCCCCACGGGTTGTTGACACGTGCGCATGTCCCCTGTATATTGAATCCGCTCAAACCGCTCACGCTTGGGTTCAGGAGAATTCGAGCGAAAGCACGGTTGAAGTTCGAACAGATGGTGAACGCTTAAACAAAGGGAGATGTTTTCAATGAAATTCGTGGAGAAGAAACTTGTGGCGCTCGGCGCGACGCTGAGCCTGATCGCAATGGTCGTAGTTTTCCCGGCAACCGCACGAACGGCCGGTGATTCAGTGAAATCAGATGACGTCGTCGAGACTGCCGTCGCGGCAGGTCAGTTCAAAACGCTCGCTGCCGCTCTGGAAGCTGCCGGTTTGACTGGCGCACTCAAGGGCAGTGGGCCGTTCACTGTGTTTGCGCCGACTGATGAAGCCTTTGCCAAGCTTCCAGCAGGCACAGTGGAGACGCTTCTCAAGCCTGAGAACAAAGAGAAGTTGAAGGCTGTACTTTTGTATCACGTCGTGTCCGGCAACGTGACTGCCGACCAGGTTACAAAACTGAACGGCCGGTCAGTGAAGACACTTCAGGGCAGCTCGATCAAAGTGAAAACGTCCCACGGAGTACGAGTGGACGATGCAAACGTGACTCAGACCGACATTAAAGCGTCGAACGGCGTGATTCACGTGATCGACACCGTCCTGATGCCGCAGATGTGAGGGTAAGTAAGTGAGAGTCATGCAACGAAAAACTGATTTGGTTGAGACGACGCTGGCAGTGAGGGTCCTTTCAAGACTGGCTGCGGCGTTACGCGCCGCCGGCTTGATCGAGACGTTAAAGGGTGATGGACCATTCACCGTGTTTGCGCCAACGGACGCGGCATTTGCGAAGGTGTCGCAGCAAACACTCGATGATTTGTTACAACCTGAAAACAAGCAGGAGTTGGCAGCGATTCTCACTTATCACGTTGTGCCCGGAAGAGTTACTTCGCATCAAGTGTTTGGAATGGAATCGGCGCCTACGCTACTCGGCCAGAGACTAAACATCAGCAGGCGGGATGGCGTGAAGATCAACGAAGCAAAGGTGATCGTCACCGACGTAGTTGCAACCAACGGTGTGATTCACGTTATTGACAGCGTGTTGATGCCGGCTGTGAACAAAACTGCGTGATTCGAGCAAAGGGGGGCCTTTGAGTGCGGCCCCGGTGACGCCGCACTCAAAGGACACGCAGCACATATTCGAGGGGTAACAGAGAAATGATGGTGAGTCTGATTGTTATCGGCGTGATCGTAGCGACGGCTCTTGCGGGTGTGGCGCCAGTAGCCGGCAAGAGTGAGCTCGAGGTCGTTCGTTCTGTTGATCTGCCGCGCTACGCCGGCCGCTGGTATGAGATTGCGCGGCTGCCTAATCGATTTGAAAAGAAGTGTGTGGATTCAGTTACCGCGACATATACTTTGCGGTCTGACGGAAGGGTTGATGTCGTCAATCGCTGCCGGAAAGCGAACGGCGAATACAGTACCGCCAAGGGTAAGGCTAAAGTCGTCGATAAAGGAACGAATGCAAAATTGAAGGTTACGTTCTTTTGGCCCTTCTACGGTGATTACTGGATTCTCGATCTTGGATCGAACTATGAATATGCGGTAGTCGGTTCTCCGAATCGCGATTATCTTTGGATCCTGAGTCGCACGCCTCAGCTCGACGAGCAGCTTTATCAGAGCTTGATCGCGAAGATGGCGACGCGCGGCTTTGAAACAGACCGGATGATTCGAACGTCGCAGCCGGCCGAGCTCGGGCAATAACCGGAGCCCACTCCTCACTGGAGAATATTTCGGCACGCTGCAATGTAGGCCTGCGACCTGAGCGCCTTGGAGTCGATACTTTGCGCAGCCGCGATCGCGGTGGGCCAGTCACGTTTCGCCGCGTCTTCGAACAGATGGCTTAAGTCGGACGTTGCGAGCGGCAGCCACGTCTTGTACTTCGGCGCTTCGAGCGTCACGCCATAAACCCGACCGTCATATTTGTCTGCGCGGTTAATTGCCTTCACCACTTCGTTGAGCACCTGCGCGCCCCATGACGTATCCGCTCCTTTGTAGAGTATCGCGGCGACCGTAACCAACGCTGCGGCCCGCTCTTCCGCGTCTTCGAACTTCGGAACCAATGCCATTGCCACAACCAGAAATTCGTCGGATAAATTCTTATCGCGGGCGTCGCTCGCTGCTTGCGCGGCGGAGAGAATCAAGTAGGCGCGAAGTGTGGCGGCGGACACGCGATTGACGTTAGCGTTGAAGCTATCCCAGTCGCGCGTCCTGATCGCCGCCTCGGCCATACGGAACGATCGGTAGGTGTTTAGCTGCGCCTGAAACTTCTCGTCCGGGACTGCGGCGATCTTCTGAAGGGCTTCCGCGTACTTACCTTCGTCGATTAGTTGGCGTACACCGGTCGCTAACAGTTCCGCACGCACGGTCGGGTCGAGCTCCTTCTCCGCCGCGGCGAAGGCGCCTTCTCCAGCGTCGAACCGGAACACAGTGCTCTCCGCCACGATCCTCTGGGCCACCGTCGTTAGACCGCTTACCACGGAAGTTGTTACCTTCGCTCGCTCCGCGAGGATAGTGTATTTTGCCGCGAGCACTGCCCAATGTTGACCACGGTCCAGGCCCAGCCGGACGGCATAACCCCCGAGCTTTTGCGTTAGAAAGAAGCAGAGACTGATTTGAATAGGATCCGGTTCGGGGCTCCGTTCAAGTGCCATTACCTCAACGTTCAAATACGAGGCAGCCGCGGCAAGGTACGCTTCCACCA
>DASUOZ010000204.1:0-4770 GCA_036276375.1 Pyrinomonadaceae bacterium
GGTAAACAAATCGGCGGCGGCGCAAGTCCAGAACAACTGAACTGCGCGCTAAATCCATTACGAGGTCTTCGGCTAACGATGAACCAAAGTCCAGGCGACGGATTATGTCAGCGCGATCTTCGGCGGTTAAGTCTCTGGCGCGCTTATGTTCCTGCAGGGCGTTCATCTGCATGTCCTTCGGTGCGTCGAGTTAACTATCCTAAATTGATCGCCTTTGGCAGCGTGGTTGCGTTTACTCAAAGTGGTCCTATGCGGGTTAGTTCTACGCTTGTAAGGAAACCCGCGACCCCCGGGCTTGTGTACTCTCTCGACTTTGAATCTTTTGACGATGCTTGGGCGAGTACCGGCGCGAACGGTAACCGAATTGCGGCACTGTAGCATGAAGCTCATAGCCGCGCAAGAGTAATGAACGGTCCAACTTTCTTGTTTTATGGAGCCAAAAGCAAACATTCTCATCGTTGACGATAACCCGGATAAACTCAGCCTGTTGGAAGCCGCCTTGTGCCTCGCTGGTTACCGCGTAACCACGGCCACAGACGGCGATGAAGCGCTCGCCGCCATCGAGTCGTACCAGCCGGATTTGGTCATTACCGACGTTATGATGCCGCGGATGAACGGCTACGAATTGGCCCAACGAATACGGGCCAACCCCGCCACCCGCTTCATTCCCGTAATCATGCAAACCGCCGCGAGCCGCCGCGCCGAAGACCTGCGCCGGGCATCGGAAGTCGGCGCGTTGGGCTATATCACGGACCCGACAGACCTCGATCTGCTGCTCGCCCGCACGCGGACACTGCTCGAATTCAAGGCATACCTCGATGTATGCGAAGAAGCCGCTTTTACCGATCACCTGACCGGGCTTGCCAACCGGCGCCGGTTCGAACGGCAGATCGAGCGTGAGGTCGGCCGCACCATGCGCTTCGGTCATCCGTTCAGCTTGTTGATGATCGACATCGACAACTTCAAAAGTCTCAACGACAGTTTTGGCCATGACGCGGGCGACGACGCCATTCGTCGCATCAGCAGGGTGTTGCGCGAGGGCACACGCGGCATCGATCTCGCCGCGCGGATTGGTGGTGAAGAGTTTGCTGTGTTGCTGGTGGAGACTAACCAGCAGGGCGCGATTGAAGTCGCCGAGCGTTTGCGACTGGCAATTAAGGGGCTGGAACTCACCTCGGCGTGGCAAATCACGGCGAGTTTCGGGGTTGCGGAATGCCCGATAGACGCGCAAACTGTTCCTGACATCCTAAAGGCGGCGGACGTCGCCCTGTATGAGGCTAAGCGATCCGGCCGTGATCGAGTGGTGGGAACGCCGGCCATGCGGTCGAACTCGATGGCTGCCGGCGACGTACAAGGCGACGGCAATTTAGGACTGGCTTCGAGAGGATAGGCATGGCTGATTACAAGGAAAAGCTGGACGAATGGCAGCAGACGGCGCGGCGAAAGGCCCGCGAACTGGACGAGAAGTTTGCGATCTCCGACCTTGTGGGCGAGAGTGCGCGCGCGGCTGGTGAGGCCGCGCGGCGTGGCGCCGAGACGATGGCCAGTGGCGCCGAACGCCTGCGGGCGGAAGCTGAGCGGATCGCCGATGACGAAGACATGAATGAAACTGCGCGGCGTGCGGCCAGTGGAGTGAAGAAGGCCGGCCAGGTTGTACGTGATGCGGCGGGTGATGCGGGTAAGAAGGCCGGCGAAGTTTTTGGGGATGCGAAGAATTACTACGACCGGGCGTCGCAGGTTTACGACACAGGAGCGCGGCTCACGCGTGCTTCGACAGCGGCAACGGCCGGCGTGCTGAAGGCGCGCGATTGGATCAAGGAGAATCCGGGCAAGGCGGCCGTTGTTTCAGTATCGCTGGTGTTGGGAATCAGGGCCGGCGCGGCGTTTCCTGGTCTGGATGCCGTGTTGTTGGGTGCGCATCCGCACTGGCTGACACACTCGGCGTTGCCCGTTTATGGTTTGCGCAAGGCGAGTGAAAAGTTCGACAGTTATTTGAAGAAGCGTGAAGAGTTGATTGGGCGCGGCGAGCTGGACGAAGCCGAACGCGAGCGGGTTGAGTTTGAGCGAAAGATCGCGAAGTACGTCGGAGCGCCGCTGCTCGGCGCGTTTAGTTGTGCTGCGGGCGCAGCGATGTGGGCGCAAATCTTCCAGCCTGGTCCAATTGTGGGTGCCCCGATCAGTTGGCTTCTTGGCGGCAATCCTTTTCTGGACGGAATCTGGCTGTTTGCAAACGGCGTGATCTGCTTCCACCAGGGCTACAAATTCTTCATGATCGCCCTCGCGAACCAGGACGAAGTCGCGCGCGTGGTCCGGGAGATCAAGGGCCTCTTGCCGGCGGCAGTTGAAGCTTGAGATGGGTTTCGGTAGCTAAGGCCCGACCTCAAGCAGTGCGCTTGACTGGTTCTGCTAAACTCCGACGGTGCCTCACCGCCTCATTGACCGCATTAGAGAAAAGATCCGTCGACGAGACTACGACATGACCGTTCATGCCATGGAAGAGATGGCGGAGGACGATCTTGATATACTGGACGTCGAAGAGGCGGTGCTGAACGGACACGTCGTACGACGCAATGGCCGGGATCCCTTAGGTCCAAAATACACGGTTGAAGGTTTGACCCTGGATGGTGAAAAGCTGATTGGTATCGTTGGCCGGTTCACCTCAACTTCTCGCTTTTTAATAATCACTGTTTATGAAATCCACGAAGCGCACTAAACAAGATCCTTACGGGTATCGTTGCGAACACTGCAAAGGCACCGTTCGCCCTAAGAAAGTTGCTCGCGAAGCATTCAAGCACAAGAAGGGATTTATAATCCTCGAAGGAATCGTAGTAGGAGTCTGTGATACCTGCGGACTGCGATACTACAGCGCCGAGATCCTTCACGCAGTCCACGACATCGCAACCGGTGCCAAGCCTTTCGAGCGAGTTGACGAGATTCCAGTCGCTCGCCTACCTACCGCTTAGTCCGCGATCGCGTCGAGTTCTCTTAGCACACTCCTCGTGTGAATTCTGCCAGGTGCAGCTAAAACGTCTTGAAGATGAACTGCTCTCTACAACATTAGGACCGGATTCAGGCAGCCACCACAAAGAGGAAAGGGTAAGGTAAAGAACAAACGTCGTTAGTTTAAAAACGCGTCTTAAGAGTCTACGTGAGCGTGATCGGAAACGGCCAGAAGCAGAGAATGAAGACCACCAGCGTCAAAATCGCGACCGCGATGCGCTTGGCGCCCAGGGGCTCCAGGACTGCCGGGGCCGGGTGCGGAACGCGCAGCATGACCGCCAGCAGGATCGTGTAGAGGAAGCCGCTCGGGCTGTGATGCCAGTAGAACCCGAGAATCGCGAGTACGGCGGTTGAGATGAAAGCGACTTGCGCGATACGGTGGTGCGCACGTGGTCCAAACAAAGCAAACGTGCCGTGACCACCGTCGAGCTGGCCTACCGGCATTAAATTCAAACTCGTCACCAGCAGTCCAATCCAGGCCGCCATGTAGTACGGATTTGTCGGCGCGTTTGGATCGAGTGGCACACCTATCAGATTCGCTATCAAACGAAACAGCAGCGGATCGTTGAAAAAAATCGCACCCTGCGGCGGCGGCGCCACTGGCGGTCCCATGCTTAACACGCCCACGACCGACAACGGCAACGCCACCACAAATCCAGCCAGCGGTCCCGCAAGCCCGATATCAAACAGCGCACGCCGCGACGGAATCGGCGAACGAATCTTAATAAACGCTCCAAACGTTCCGGCCAAAAATATCGGTGGCGCGGGAATAAAAAGCGGCAACGTCGCGTTCACTTTGTAATAACGACACGCGAGGTAGTGTCCCATTTCATGCGAGAACAGAATCGCCAGCAACGACGCTGAAAACGCCGCGCCCTGCATGATGAGTCGCGGGTCTGCCAGTCCATATCGAATGACGTCAACGATCGCGTGAGCGTAAGCAAGCGGAACGTAGAGCAGGTAGTCGAGCGGAGTAGACAACACCGGCTCGTACGGCGGCAACGGAGGCGTAGCCAGCAACATTCCCGCCAGCGTTGTAGTAACAATCGTGAGCAGAAAAAGCGCACCATGCTGGCGCCACTCGCGCGCCGAGATCGCCAACCAACCGGCGTTCCTCGGCAATTCAAAACCCTGCACTGCTCGAAACGACTCAGCCATAAAACGCGTTCTTAGAAGCTTAAAGGCTAGAGTCTGGATGCTCACGCGCTTCCATCTCTAGCCTCTGAATCAACGTCCGTTATTACTAAGACTGGATAAACCAAGGTACAACGCTAAAACTCGTCGTCACCCGCATCGTCGGCGATAGTTTCGCCGTTGTCGTGAGCCTGAAGCTCTTTACCCGGTTTGAAGCGAATCGTCTTCCCTGACGGAATGGCCACTTCCTCGCCGGTACGCGGATTTCTGCCGACACCGCGCTTCCGCGGTTTCACCACAAAGACGCCAAAGCCTCGGAGCTCGATCCGCTCGCCGCGCGTCAGCGCCTCCTTCATCGAATGAAAGAGTGCCTCCACGGCTTGTTCGGCCTTCATCTTCGGCACGCCGGTTTTGTCGGCCACGCGATTGATAATGTCGAGCTTGATCACCTCAAAGCCTCTCTTCTGGTCCGCAGCTTCTGTCCTGGTGCAACTGAGGCCCGGACCTCTGGCCTGCAAAAATGCAGGTCAGGATGATAGAGAGCGTAACTAAAGGCTGTCAAGGAAACCTTTCCCCGGTCGATTAGCTCAAAAATACTAGTTTGACAAGCGCGATAGCGAAAGCTAAGTTTTGCAT
>DASUOZ010000205.1:0-5322 GCA_036276375.1 Pyrinomonadaceae bacterium
CCGTCCTCCGCGATCTTCAGTTCGATCCCTTCAAACGGAATCCCCACCGAGCCAACGTGATTGTTACCAGGTCGATTGGCGCACACGATGCTCGTCTCGGTCGCGCCGTACCCTTGCAGGATCGGAATACCCGCCGCCAGATACGCGTACGAAAGCGCCGGCGCAAGCGGCGCCCCGCCCGAAACGAAGTAGCGCAACCGGCCGCCAACACCCGCGCGCCACTTCGAAAACACGAGCTTACTCGCCAGCTTCTGTTTGAGCGCCAACTGCGGCGAGATCCAGCGTCCCTTGTCAACGCGTTCGCCATAACTTTGGCCCACCTCGAGCGACCGCATGAAGATCTTCTTCTTGACGCCCGTTTCCGCCATGCCTTTCTTGATGATGCGGTGGTAGACCTTTTCGAAGAGTCGCGGCACGGCCGTCATCACCGTGGGCGCGACCTCACGCAGGTTCTCGCCGACTTGATCGAACGACGCAGAGTAATAGACTGACACGCCGCAATAGAGGAAAACGTAAAAGCCATCGCGCTCGAAGATGTGCGACAACGGCAACACCGACAACGCAACGTCTGTCGGACCGATCGGCAACCCTTTCGCGATCGACGTCACGTTTGACATGAAGTTGTTGTGCGTCAACATCACGCCTTTTGGCTCGCCCGTGGTGCCCGATGTGTAGATGATCGTCGCGAGATCTTCGGGTCGAACTGACGCGAGGTAAGCGTCGAAAGCGTCCGGCCGCTGTTCCGCGAGCTCTCGTCCGCGTTGTTCCATCTCTTCCAGCGAGATTCCGCGTTCGACAATTTCCGCGACTTCCGGTTCGAAAAAGATCAGATGTTCCATCGCACGCTTGGCCAGCGCCGATTGCGCGTGTTTGTAGAGTCGCCGGTTGGAAATGAAGATTGCTTTCGCGCCGGAGTCGGAAAGGATGTACTCGACCTGCTCGATTGCCTGCGTCGTATAAATGGGGACGTTGATGGCGCCCAGACTGAGGATGGCCATGTCTACGATCGACCACTCCGGCCGGTTCTCGGACAACAGCGCGATGCGATCGCCGGGGCGAATGCCGAGCGCCGCCAACCCGAGCGCGCAGCTCTTTACCCGCTCGACAAAAGTCTCAGCGGACATGTTGATCCACGTACCGTCCGCCTTGTGATTCAGCGCGTCGGACTTTCGGTGACGCATCACCGCCTCCAGGCACAAACCCGGCAGCGAAGACATCTCTTTGATCGCGGGAGTTAGTTTAGCTTTGGCCATTTTCAGCACCCATTTCGGAACTGCGGCGGCGGCGGCGTGGTGCATCTTCTACGCGTCCGTTCAAGGTGGCAAGTGCAGCCAGTACCAGAAACAGGAGCGCGTTTGACGTTGTGTGCAGCGTGAAATCAAAGAAACTATGGACCAGCACCGCAAAACACCCGCCGAGTGACGCCAACGCCACGCCACGCCGGAAATCATCACGCGTCCGCGCGCGCCGAAACCCGCGAACAAAAAGAATCACCACGAACGCGAACGCAAGCACGCCGCCCACCACACCGGCGTCCGAAAACACCTGGAGATAATCGTTGTGCGCCTGTTCGAGTCGGTAGAGCCCGTTGCGGGTATCGTAGCGCGTGTAGATGACGCCGTAAGCACCCAGCCCCGTCCCGACGACTGGATTCGCCTTGATCATGTCGAGTGTCACCGACCAGAAATGCGCGCGGCCGGTCGTGGGATCGTCGGTATTCACGCTGTCGATAAAACGATTCAACGAGAACTCGCCGCCTAACAGAATCACGCCCATAAACAGTCCGACGATCAGCGCCGCCGCCAGCGCCACGCGCCCGGCTATGCCTTTCAAACGGCTCGATCGCTTGCGTCTGCGTTCACTCGGTTTCTTCCAGATGGCCGTCACGATCACCAGAAACACGATCTCCGCCACCAAACTGATAATGCCGCCGCGAGAGCTCGTCATTACGAGCGCCACGCCCATCAACCCGGCGATAAACAGATAGAGCAGACGCTTTTCTTTATCGATCGAGCCCGCCAACAGCAATCCCAGCGGTAACGAGATCGTCAGTTCCATGTACCCGGCAAAGTGGTGGCGGTTGATAAATGGTCCAAACGCCGTGCTCTGGTTCAACTCACGCATCCCGTAGACCTTCGTCGGACTGATGAACGACTGCGTCAACCCGAAGATCGCCAGAAAGAACCCGAAGATCATGATCGTCCGCACCAACAGGTGCAAACGATGCGGCGTGTCGACAAACACGAGCGTGGCCGCGAAGTAAACAAACAAAGTGGCCAACTGGACGATCACCAGCCTGGTCGAATAGGGATCAAGCGACAGCGTGTTTACAACACCACCCGGCGCGTCGCGCAACGGCAACAACTGGACCAACCCCAGAATCAGCACGCCCAGCAACGGCAACTGAAGCACATTCCGGCTGATACGCACGTTGCCGAGGCGCCAGCCGTCCGCCACCCACAACACGAGAATCGTCAGCGAGCCAAGATTGAAAAGCGCGAGCGCCCAGTAATGCACCGTGCCGTAAGCGAGCGCCGAGGTCACAATCGCCACGCAGATCACGAGAAAGGCAAACCTGCTCGCCAGCGTATGTCGAATGCGATAAACGCCTCGTTCCTGAGTTTCCGGCGCCGCCAACGGCGCGGGCTCAGTTACGACAACGCTAGCCTCTTCGTTTGATACTGAAGTCGTCATACCACACGGAACCAAAGATCGGACAAACCGGCGCTTCCTTCGTGCCGCACGTCGGCCGGATGATCCTGATCGCTACCGCTTGAGCCTTATCGCCGGTCTTGAACGTCAGCGACACCGGAGTCCATTCCGACGTGCCGCCTGCCGCACCCGGCGACGTCACGAGAACCGCGGAGCTCGTCGGGTCGATAATCTGCACCATCGGTGGACCACCGGTCTCCAGTTTTTCGGTAGCGACGTAGAACTCGAAGTCGTATTCAGTATTCGCCGCGACCGGAACGAGTTGCGACACGTTGATACCTTCAATGTCTGAACGTACGTGAAACGCAATCCGCAAACTATTCACGCCACTGTGGCTCCGCACCGGATCGATCCCGACTTGCACTTGCGCCACCTGTGACACCTGCCAGCCAAACGCGGCCTCCGGACCGTAGCTGCTGGCATCTTCAAAACCCGGATCAAACAATCGTCCCACTTCCGCGCGCAGCTTCTCGTTCGCCGCGATGTCGTTCCAGACCTGCAACGCATCGTGATACTGCCACGACGTGACCAACGTGCCGACAATGGCTTCGGCAGTTTCTCTATTCGTTCGCTTTTCGCCCTCGTTAAGGCTGTCCCACACCTGCAATCCCTCTGCATACTTCTGCCGCCCAACGAGATACAGCGCAAACTTCGCGCGCGCCAGCGAGCTCTCGCCGACCGCCTTCTTCATTCCTTCCGGGTCGGCGCTGTAAATCTCCCAGATGAGATTGAACTGTTGCGGCTGAAAATCCACGTCGGCCTCACTCGCAATGCGCAACTCCGCAAACGCTTCATCGTAGCGCCCGCTGCGCAACAGCAGGTTGCCCAGGTACCAGTGTGGATAAGCGTAAGCCGGCGCGAGCGCGACCGCCTGTTTCAGCGCCCGTTCGGCCTTCACGCGATCGCCGGCCTGTTCGCTCGCCGTGCCCAGCGCCATCCAAAAACGATAGTCATTCGGCGACAGACTGACTGCCTTTTCATACTCCGCGATCGATTGGATTTGTTGGTCCAACGGCAGTGACTTCTGCGTAGCCTGCGCGAGTCGCCAGCGCGTCAACGGATCGTTCGGCGCGAGCGACGCGGCCATCTGCGCCACACGCAGATTGTTTGCGGAGGGATCGAAGTAGTCGGCCATCGTGTTGCCCGCATACCAGCGAACAACGTAATAGGACCAGACGCCCGCCGCCGCCACCAACACCATCAGAAACAACCTGACCGGTATTCTGCGGGTATTCAGTTGGAGCAGTTCCTGCGGCATTTACAACTTGTCCTGCAACTTATTCAGCGGACCGTTCAATTCTTCCATCGTGATCCGCATTTGTTTGACCGTAATGTGCCGGTCAGTGCAGGTCCGCAACACTTCCTGAACGCGTTCGGGCGTCATCTTCATGCTCGAGATCACCACTTCGTCCACTTCGTGTTGCGTGCAAACCGACCCGAGGTCGCCGTTTCCGCCAAACACTTTCAATCCGTGAATGAGCTTTCCGCTCTTCGCCGGGTCGTCGTCAAGAAAACCGATGGGCGACAGGTTCAACTCGCGATTGTTTCGCAGTTCGCGCAACAGCAGTTCGCCGCCGTCGCCTGCGCCGTAGATCAGCACGCGCCGGCCGTTTGCCGTGCCCACCGCGGGCAGAATCTGTCGAAACAGCCGAAACGCCATGCGGCTCCCCGCCAGAAACAGAAACATCAGCACGGCGTCGATGACAAACACCTTGCGCGAGAAACCTTCAAAACGAAACTGAAACAGGAGCACCAGCAAACTCGCAACCGAGCTGACCGTCACCGCTTTCGCAAAGACGATCAGGTCGCTCATGCTGGTGTAGCGCCACAACCCGCGATAGACGCCCATCACCAAAAACACCGACATCCTGATGAACACCAGCACCGGCAACGTGCGAATAAACAAGTCCCACGCGGGACTCCCGGGCGGGAAGTTGATCGCGTAAGCCGCCCAGTACGACAGGATGATCAAAACCACGTCGAGCAGCACTTCGAAGATGCGCCGCTTATAAGAGACGTCGACCAGAAACGTGTAGAGCGGCTTCTCTTTCAACGCTATCGCTGCTTCGCTCTGGTCGTAGACCTTCACGTCTGCGAGATAGACGCCGAGCAACGTCAGCAGGATCGTGAAGACGGCGATCGCCGCCAGACTCACGTCGAGACGCGCGCTTTGGACCAGAATCGCCAGCACGCCGGAAAGCGCGGCAAAGCCGTAAAGCATCCACACCGCGTGGCGTTCCGACATGCCCAACGCGACGAGTCGATGCGACGTGTGGTCGCGTCCGCCCTGCGAGGCCGCGCGGCCTGACAGTTTGCGCAGCACCGTGACAAACGTCGTGTCGAAAATCGGAATGAACAGTACCAGGATTGGCACCGCCAGCACCGGCAACAAGCTGCGCGATCGTCCACCACTGACGTTGATCAGCGCGGAGCTCGCCAGAAAGAACCCGACAAACATCGAGCCGCAGTCGCCCATAAAGATCGACGCCGGATTCGAGTTGTAGATCAGGAACCCGAGCAGCGCGGCGGCGAACAACAACATGATCAGCGCTTCGGTAAACTGGCCGGTGTTGGCGAAACTCCAGGCGAGAAACCCCGCCGCGATGATGG
>DASUOZ010000206.1:0-3411 GCA_036276375.1 Pyrinomonadaceae bacterium
TGCACGAACTGAAGTTCGACGGCTATCGCTTACTGTGTTATTTGCATCGTGGCAATGTTCGATTATGGACCAGAAACCGGAAGGACTGGACCGATAAGTTTCCGAGTGTTGTAAAGGCTTTAAAAGAACTGCGAGTGCAGAGCGCGATTCTTGATTGCGAAGTGGTGGCGATGGATTCGTCGGGCCGCAGCAGTTTTCAAATGCTGCAACAGGCCATTCATAAGACGGCAGGCAGGGGACTGGTTTTGCAAGTCTTTGATTTGATCTATCTCAACGGGTTCAGTCTCGTGCGGACGCCGCTGGTGGAACGGAAGCGAGCGCTCGAGCAGTTGCTGTCGACGGTGGGCAGCGATCGCGTTTTGCGATACAGCGATCACGTTGAGGGCAACGGCCCGAAGTTTCTGCAGCAGGCGTGTGACTTCGGTATTGAGGGAATCGTTTCGAAACTGGCGAATTCGCTGTATGAGTCGACGCGGAGTCACAGTTGGCAGAAGATTAAGTGTCTGAAACGGCAGGAGTTTGTGATTGCGGGTTATACGTTGTCAGACAAGGGGTTGCCGTTTAGTTCGCTGGTGTTGGGTGTGTATGAAAAGGGAAAGTTGATTTACGCGGGGCGCGTCGGGACGGGATTCAGCAACAAGTTACGCGCGGACCTGAAGAAGATGCTCGACCGTCTGTCGCGTTCTACGAAACCGTTCGCCGAGATACCGCGCGATCCCGACCTGCGTCGTGCAATGTGGGCCGAGCCAAAGCTGGTTGGGGAAGTTGCATTTAGCGAATGGACCCAGGACAACGTCATTCGCCACCCGTCGTTTCAAGGCTTGCGCGAGGACAAGAAAGCCACCGAGGTAATCCGCGAAAATCCTGCTTAGTTTGTTTTCAGATTTTTCCCCCTGTATAAGTAACGCTTCTGTGACCCGGGAAGTAAAAATGCCTCATACCCGTCCAGCAGTTCTTCCCCACCGAATAGTAGTAACGTACATCCGTCCGGTGCCCAGGCCTTTAGCACGGGGATTTTGGAGATAAAACGATCCAATGCCCGCGACGTCACAAACTCCACGTCCGGCGCTTCGATTTGTTCAAACCGCTGCGCGATAACCGACGCCGTTCGGCCGACCGCCTTAAGCGCCTCGCGTAAAAAAATCGCTTTCTTCGGCGACGATTCGATCAGCGTCGCATCCAAATCAGTGCGCACGATCAAACACGGAATGATCGGCAAGCCCCCGCCGGAGCCGATGTCTGCTATCTTTGCTCCCTGCGGCAGGTGCGGAAGCAGCACCAACGACTCGAGCACGTGCCGCGTCGCAAATTCTTCCGGTGAGCACGGCGCCACCAGATGCAGGCGATCGTTCCAGCGAATGAGTAAACTGTAGTACGCGCCGAGTTGCGCCAGCGCCTCGGCCGGCAGTTCGACGCCGAACGAGCGCATGTTTGCCGTTAACGCTTTCTCGAATCGCTCGAGTTCACTTTGCATGATTCACAAAAGCATAGACCATGATTGACGATTTTGTTGAGCAGCATAAGCTGCTGGGAAAAGCGGTTCCCGAAATCATCAACGCGTACGCCGCTGCGCTCGACTCCCGTCGGGTCACGCCCGCCGCCACGCCCGCTGACCTGGAAAAACTGTTTGACGAGCCGCTGCCGGAAAAGGGAATCGCGATCGAAGAGATCCTGCGCCGGTTTCGCACCGATATCGAGCCGAACGCGATGGGCGTTCCCAGTCCGAAATACTTCGGCCAGTTTAATCCGACTCCGCTGCCGATCGGCGTGTGGGCGGACGCTTTGTCTTCGCTGTTGAATCAGAACGCGGGCGCGTGGCGCAACGGACCAACGTCGGCGATGATCGAAGCGCGCGTGATACGGTGGCTGTGCGATCTGCTCGACTATGGTTCGCGCAGTTTCGGCACGTTGGCGAGCGGCGGTTCGGAGGCGAACCTGATCGCTTTGAAGTGCGCGCGCGATCGGGTGGCGACGACGATCAAAGACAACGGCGTGCGTTCCGCCGTGGGCGATCTGGTGGTTTACGCGTCGGAGCAGTGTCACTATTCGATCGATAAGAGCGTTGATTTACTCGGTCTCGGTCGCGCGGGTTTGCGGAAGATTCCCACTGACGAACGTTTCCACATTCGCACTGATGTGTTGCGCGAACAGATCGCGCGCGATCGCGCTGAGGGACTTCTACCGTGTTGCATCGTCGGTGTTGCGGGCACGACGTCGACCGGCGTAATCGATCCGCTCGACGATCTGGCTGTTATCGCTCGCGAAAGCGAGCTCTGGTATCACATCGACGCCGCGTACGGCGGACCACTCGCGTTTTCGGCGCAACACCGGGATAAGCTGCGTGGCATCGCCTTGGCCGACTCGATCACGTTTGACCCGCACAAGTGGATGTTTGTGCCGTTTGCGTGCGGGGCGACGCTGGTGCGTGACGGCGGGCGCGTCTTGCGCGACTCGTTTGATATGAGCCCTGAGTATTTGAGTGAGGATCGCGGCGGCGCGGACGTGGAGTTCGACTTCTTCCGTTACGGGCAGATGGGGACGCGCCGTTTCAACTCGCTGAAGCTTTGGATGGCGATCAAGTTCATGGGACGCGAGGGTTACGCGCAAACAGTCGAGCGCCAGATCAATCTCACGAACTATCTTGCTGCTCAGCTCGATCAACTGCCGGGTTTCAAACGTGTTGGCGAGGTGGAGACTGCGGTCTGCTGTTTCCGCTATTTGCCTGACTCAGTCTCCCGTCTCGACGGCTCCGAACAGGATCGCGTCCAGCAGCAGTTACAACAGGCAATCGAACGCAGTGGCGAAGCGTGGCTGACGACGACTGTCCTGCACGGCCGCCGCGCCATGCGTGTGAACATCAACAGCTTTCTAACCGAGCAGCGCCACGTTGACGTTCTCCTAAGATCTTTACAACTCGCGACCGCTACACTATGAAACTCCTAAATTCGCTTTTTCTTTTGGTTTTAATCTCTGTCCCTCTGGCCGCACAAAAGTCGCTACCAGCGATAAAATCTCAGGCGGAATTCGACGCGCTTTCCGTCACTTACGACGCCAACACGCCTTACGCTCTCCCACACCTGATCTTCGTAATCGATCGCAAAGACAACAACAAAATCTATTACGTCAACAAAAAGCGCTACCGCTTTCACAAAGACTTCGTCAACGGCACCTACCTCTCACTCGAACGCGGCCGGGAATTCTTCGAAAACAACTACCTTAACCCCAAGCGCCGCTTCATCCTCGGCACCATCGCTTATCAAACACCCCTGCGTCGCTGGACGTTCGAGTTTTGGGAAGGCGACCTGGTCCCCGCGGACCAGATCCAGCTCACCTACGACATCATCAACAAAACCTTCTTCGTGCCCGTCGCTTACAAACCTAATTCACTGCGCCAGGACGAAGCGTCGCAAT
>DASUOZ010000207.1:0-4444 GCA_036276375.1 Pyrinomonadaceae bacterium
CACCGCTTCATCAATCACCGCCAGAATGCGAGGAACAGTCTCCAGCCCTGCCTCATAACCCGCGTTTATCAACTCCTCGGCGCGGCCCATCTCGTCCCAGCGAATGTGTCCCACCTTCGGCCTGATCACTACATCCGACGACTGCAACTGGTAATGCGACGCGGTTTTCTGGACCACCAGCATCGACTGCAACAACACTCCAATCACCGAGCTTGCCGGGCCGATGAAAGTCGCGCCTTCAGCGTTTACATCAACCGCAATAACGATATCAGCCCCGAGGGAACGCGCGACTGTCGCTGGCACGACTGCCACCAGCCCTCCATCGACCAGTTGCCGGCCCTCCTCGTCAATAACCGGCACATACCAGCCGGGTATCGTGCAACTCGCGCGAATCGCAAACGGCACATCGCCTCGATCACGCAGAATGACAGCCTTGCCGGTCTTCAGCTCAGTCGCAACTGCCGCAAGCGGAATCGGCAAATCTTCAAACTTAGTTACCGGCAAACGCGAGCGCACGTATTGTTCGAGCCGTTCGTTACTCTGAACGCCGAGCCTCGACATCGTCATACGGCCAATGTCGCGCCAGCGCATTTTGCGCCCCAGATCCTCGATCTGATCGATCGGCATACCCGAAGCCAGGGCGCCACCGACGAGGGAACCTGCAGACGTCCCAGCCACATAATCGATAGGTATTTTGTTCTCCAGCAGTGCCCGCAACACACCGACATGAGCGTTACCGCGCGCGGCTCCGCCAGATAATGCAAGACCGATAGTTGGAAATTGACCGGGCATCTGTTGCCTATACAGTGCTTAAAATCACAATTTCCGCACGTTCCCGGATCGTGTCTAAAAATGCATCCGTATCGGATTCTATCTTCGCCTCTGTCAGTGTCCGCTCGATCTCCGCTCGCGCCTGTTCGAGCGAGGGAACAATCCGTCCCGGAAAACGCGCTTTCAAACGAGGTACGTAAACCTGATTGTAATAGTCCGCCAGCTCCTTCTGATTTATCACTACGAAATTACGAAAGCGAAAGTCGAGGTATTTTTCCATTTTCAGACGCTGCTCGATGATCTCATCCAACTTTTCGCTCGTCATCCCCACACGCTGGAGCCGCTGTTGAAACTCCGGAACAGACGCAAAGTTCCGAGCCAACTCATCTCGCGCATCGCTGATCTCTTTTGGCGTCGGAACGATCGTCGGCAACTTTTCAGCTTCCTGGAGAATGAGACGCTGGTCGATCAGCAGACGAAGGGCACGATTGAGTTCTGCCGAAGACGGATTGTCGAGCACGGTTGCGGGCTGCAACGCCAACTGCCAGAGAAGATCGGAGTACGTGATCAAATCAGTCTTTACCCCGGCGTTTACGGTTGCCACCATTTTGTCGACGACGTCTTGTGCGCGACACGGCACGGCAACAGTTAAAAACGCCAAAGCCAGAAACAATATCCGTAGCATCTTCATAAACTAGAACGTCTGCGTGATCCTGAAATGCAGATTGCCGCGACCCAGACGAAATACCGCCGGCGTTGCATCGAACAGCCCTGTTGGACCAAGCTGCGGAATCAAAAACTCCGGCGGGTTCAACAACCAACCGTAGTCAACAGCAAGCGCACCACCAAACGGCAGTTGCAATCGCAGCCCCAGGCCGACCGTGTTGGTCCACTTCGCGCGCAGGTTTGCTGTCCTAATCGCCGTAAGAAGATCCCCCGGCGGAGCCGGCGCCGGATCGTCCTTTCCAAATAGATCGCCAACGCGCCGGAAAACGTTGCCCCCGTCGTAAAACGGAACGACCTGTATCGACCGCGTCACCGGGATTCGTGCCTCGAGATTTATGATCGCGAGCGCATTTCCGCCAACAGGCACGGTGAATGGATTGAGAAATACGAGGTCACCGTCCTGATTGCGGAACTCACCTTCCGGAATCACGACCTCGCGCGGACCGGCTTCCTCGTAGTTAAACCCACGCAACGTTGTCGCGCCGCCGGAGAAAAAACGTTCGCTGATGGGCAATGTGAGATCGATCTCGTCGATAGTTCCGTTGCCGTCGCGGTCACGTGGGTTGAACAGGTTCGCGAGACCGAGCGTCATGTTGGCGGCAAGCACCGTATCTCTGAATGCAGAAACCTTGTAGTAACGCCTGTACGTCGCCTGGAAACGATTGAACGAAATGTTTCCGCCCAGTTGTCGTAACGCCACGGCATAGTCGAGATTCAGAAAACCACCGCGCGTGGCATCGGTCTGGTTGTAGCGACAGACCTCACCCGGATTCCCCGGCACTTCATCGTCAGCGGCATCAAGACTCCTCGCCAACAATCCGGGTTCGCAACGCTCACGCGTGTCTCTCACCAACGATGCACCTATCTTTGAGAGACGTATCTTGTCGTCAGGCTCGAGAATCGGCCTTACGACCAGACTCTCGAGATTAAACAAACGGACGTCTTCATAGCTGACACGGCCAAACACGATCGTGCGCGTGCGACGGTCGAGCACTCGCTGGGTTTCGACTGCCGTAGTGAAACGATTGATCGTCGGCTCGTTTACCTCGTTACCAAAGATGTCGATCGGATTTCCATCTTCGTCGAGACGCTGCACGATTCCCATCGTTCCGCGATCGATCGCTGAACGGAAGAAACGGGTGATTGTCGAGTCGCGCTGGTACTCAACCGAAACGGCAAGAGGTGCAAACTGCGTTTCGTTGTACCTCGCGAAACGTGGATCGAGATATTCAAGACGTACGAGTTGCTGCCGGCGGCTGCCGCGAAGCCGCATCGCGCCGTGACGCAGCCGGTTGAAAAGATTGACGTTGCTGATCTCAAACAAGCCGAGGGCGCCCGCGTCAGTTGAAAAGCCACCGCCGTAATCCATCACGTTCGGTTTTTTCTCTTCCACGTCAATGATGACGTCGCGCTGCCGGTAACCTCCGTTCGTTTCGCCCGCGGGTTCGGTCCGGATGATCACCTGGCGATAAGCATCAGTGAGATACAACTCACGCTCGGCTTCCGAAACTCGATCCGCCCTGAGCACATCACCTTCGGCGATCGGAATCGCTCTGCGGATGGCCGCGCGCTTCGTGCGCCGCGTGTTCAAGTCGCCAGTAACTCCGTTGATGAGAATCTGATTAATGTAAACCTTCTCACCTTCGTCGGCGATCGAGTACACAATACGCACCTGCTCCTCTTCGCCCTTCACCGGCAACTCGACTGTCGAAAAATCGACTCGAGCATTCACGTATCCTTCGCGCGAGTAGAGTTGTGCGACTCGATCGCCATCGAGACGCGCCTGCGTACGCGAGTACGGAGCACCAACTACAGTCCTCAACACCTGGCGAAGTCGTTCGTCCGTGTAGATCGTGTTTCCTCTTACTTCAACGCCGGCGATACGCGTTAACGGACCTTCGTTCACCTGAAACGTGATGATCAGGTCGCTGCCGTCGATTGAAACACCCTGCAACACCTGGACAGACGCTTTACGGAAACCAATATCGCGCATGTAAGCCTCGACCGTGCGCCGATCCTGCTCCAGAAGCGTGATACTCGTGTAGCCGCGTCCGTAACCCAGAAACGGAATCAACCCGATGGCATTGGCTTTCCGGGTCTTCAAGTCGGCTTCAACGTCTTCAAACGTCAAGCGGTTCGTTCCGGTGATGCGGATGTCGCTGAGACGAAAGCGCCTGCCTTGCTCCACCTGGTATTCGATATTTACGGTTTGCCCCGCGAGCGTGACGGGATTGAGATTCTGGCAGGTCTCTTCGGTGCCGTTTGGTCCGAGATCAGCCGGCGGATTACTGACCGTACACGTCTCGGTTACCTCGGCGAAAAAGTAACCATCCTCCTGGAGCTTGTTGCGAATTCTGCGCGCGCCTTCGACGATTGCTGAGAAGTCGATGTTTCCTTCGCGCTTCACCGGCAACAACTCGCGCTGCGTGTCTTCACTCATTTCGTAGTTCTTGACGGCGACGGTGACCTTCGGTCCAACAGAGCCTCTCAAAGAAATCCTTACCGAGTTTTTCTCCGCGTCGCGCTCCACGCGTGGATCATCGAGTACAGGCGAGAGATAGCCCGCCGCGATCAGTGCCGCGCGCACGCGGTTTAAATCCGCAGCCAAAGCCTCGCGAGTAAATGGGACGGAAGATTGCAGCGTGAGTGAATTGCGAACCGCAGTCGGATCAAAACCGGCGATCGCGATGTTGAACTCTTCGACTTTAGCCTGCTCGCCGGGCGTGATTTTATAAGTCACCGTGGCACGCAGCCCGCGCGGGCTCAGTTGTTCGGTAGCTTCAACGGTCGCGTTGAAGTAACCAAGATCGCGCAAGTAAACCTGAATCTCATCGGCATTGCGACTGATGAGTTGTTGCGTTAGACGATTATTCGTCGCGACGAAATTAAATCGCGCACGAATTTCCTCTTCCGAGATCGGCGTACCCGTGATCGCGCCTGCAAACTC
>DASUOZ010000208.1:0-3171 GCA_036276375.1 Pyrinomonadaceae bacterium
ATCGCGCTCGACTGTCAGGATTCGCCCGGATTTGTGTCAAACCGCGTGTTGATGCCCATGATTAACGAGGCGATTTTTACTCTGTACGAGGGCGTAGCGACGCGCGAAAGCATCGACGGGATAATGAAACTCGGGATGAACCACCCGATGGGACCGTTGACCCTGGCAGATTTCATCGGTCTGGATGTATGCCTCGCCATCATGAATGTGTTATACGAGGGGCTCGGAGATCCGAAGTACAGGCCGTGCCCGCTGCTCAAGCGTTACGTGGACGCTGGTTGGCTGGGCCGGAAAAGCGGTCGAGGGTTTTACGAGTACTAAAAGCTACACACCAAAGATGGCCCCTAACATCTCTCACTACTGTCAAAAATGCCTGGCTGCGAATCCGCTGGGACAGGAGTTCTGTTCCCGTTGTGGGACGCGACTGATGATCGTCGTCGAGCCCACTTCTTCGCGATTTGAAGCAGGCTCGACGCCCGTTTCGACGGACGAACACTTGCTCGAACGCATTTCCGCGGCGGAAAACCGGACCGCGCGGTTGGCGGAACGATTGGAACGAAGTCTCGATCTGCTGCTGCGTTACGCGCAGAATGCTTATTTTGATCGCTCGTTAACGAGAGCCTTGATCTCGTTGCTGGAAGAAGACGGCGTGATTCAGTCTGAGCGACTGGAACGCTTGTGGAGCGAGCGCTGCGAGCGTGATGCTGTTGAACAGGAAGAGAGCGTTCAGCGCGACGAGTTGCGCTTGCGCATTCTGGCCCACGCGCACGCGATGGACCGCCCGGTCTTTGAAGAGTTGGTCAACGAGGGTTTTCTGCTGATCGAAGACAAACAGGAACACGAGGGCATGACCAAGCTCCAGCACGCCGCCGACATCGAGGACGAGAATGCGGCGCTGAACCTGTTCATCGGCGAGCATTATTTCCGTCGCGGCAAGAGCAAACGCGCGCGCACGTATCTCACGCGCGCACATGAAGCGTTGCCGAATGATGTTCGGATTGCGTTGTTGCTCGGTTTGACTTGCGCGGACGACGGAGAAGTCGAACAGGCGCGAGATCTGCTGCGGCGCGCAATGCAGCAGGGTGGCCCATCCTTTGCCGGGCATTACGGTTTGGGCTGGCTGTTTGTTAACGAGAAAAACTGGCGCGCCGCGATTGGCGAGTTCAAACGCGCGTTGACCGTGCGGCCGTCCCCGGAAGCGCATTATGTGTTGGGGTGTTTGTATTACGAACTGAACCGCGACGATCTGGCCGTGCGGCACCTGCGTAAGGCGGTGCAAATGGACGAGAGTTACTCGGAAGCGCTTTATCTGCTGGCGCAGGCTTACGAGCGCACGGGGCGAAAAGAGCTCGCGCAGGAGGCCCTGAAGCGAGCGGGCCACCGGGCGACGGCAGCGCCCCTGTTTCAGTTAGCCAAATCGGGCCATCGCGGTCTGATCGCCGGCGCGGACAAGCGCCTGGCGGACCTTTTACGCGACGACGCGTTGCGCGCCTTCGACCCTCCGGCGCCGCAACAGTCGCATTGAGCCACAAAGAGGCACAAAAGACACAAGACTTCGGCTGCTTTTGTGCTTTTTGTGCCTTTTTGTGACCGCGGCCCGCGTTGACAGACCCGTAACCGTCGCTATAATGGCCCTTTTGTGCGCATAGCCCCCACAACTGCTATTCGTGGCTGTGCCAAGTGTGATGCGGATCGAGCTGGTAAATCTGGAGCATGGTCGAGCTGATTTCGCTCACGTGTACCAGCCTGATGAACTGGGCTCTCTTGACGAACGGGTGACTTTGCTCGCGCCCGTCAGGGTTAACGGAAAGGTGCGGCTCGCCGGAGCCGAGGTCTTTGTCAATGGACACATCGAAACTCGCGCCCAGGTCGAGTGCGATCGCTGTCTGAAACAGGTCGAACTGCCGGTGAATGCCGACTTCGACTTGCAATACATTACCGGCGCTGAGTACGAATCCAGCGCCGCCGCGGAACTGACCGAAGAAGTAATGGCAGTTTCCGTCTTCGACGGCGAGACCATCGACGTCGACGAAATCGTTAAAGAGCAGATCTCGCTGGCAGTTCCGACACGAATGCTGTGCCAGCCTGACTGCAAGGGTATTTGTCCCGTCTGCGGCATCGACAAAAACACGAGCGAGTGTGAGTGTGAGGCGAAAGACGTCGATCCGCGCTGGGCAGCACTGAAGGACCTGACCAGTGGTAAGTAGTGAGTGGTAACCCGCGAGTTACCATTGACCACTTACCATTTAACAATTTAGCAGGAGCTATTATGCCAAATCCTAAACGGCGACATTCCAAGGCTCGTCGCGACAAACGGCGCGCGCACGATGCGTTGCGTGTGCCGCAGACCACCCTGTGCCCAAACTGCCGTGAACCCCGCATGCCCCACCGTGTCTGTCCCAAATGCGGCTATTACAAAGGCCGCCAGGTGGTGCAAGTAGAAGAAACCTAAAACTTGGTCTAACGTGCGAACTCAGTCGCAGAATGAAGCCCCGCTGACGGGTAAAGTCGTTCTCGACGCAATGGGAAGTGACCATGCGCCGCACGTAGAGATTGATGGTGCGCTGGCCGCCACCCGCGATTTTGGCGTTAAGGTAATTCTCGTGGGCCAGGCCCACAAGGTTGAGCCGGAACTGAGACGCTGCGGTTGGCGCGGCGACGGCGATCGTGGCATTGAGTTTGTCGACGCCGCTGAGGTGATTGCGATGGACGATCCGGTCGCGACTTCCGTCAGGCGCAAGAAGAAGAGCTCTTTGAGAATCGGTTCGAAGCTGGTCAACGAAGGCCGTGGCGACGGTTTTGTTTCGGCGGGAAACACCGGCGCGGCAATGGCCACCGCGAAGATGGTGATCGGCGCGATTCCGGGCGTGGATCGTCCGGCGCTCGCGGCCATGATTCCGACCAAAGCAGGGAAGCCCACGCTTTTGCTCGACGTTGGCGCAAACTCCGAGTGCAAGCCGCATCACCTGGCACAGTTTGCCATTATGGGCGACGCATATTCGCGGTCGGTACTCGGTACCGTAAGACCCTCAGTCGGGTTGATGAGCATTGGCGAGGAAGAGGCGAAAGGAAACGATCTGACGAAAGAAGCGTTTCCCCTGCTCAAAGAGTTGAGCGACATGAATTTTGTCGGCAACGTCGAGGGTCGCGACGTTTTTTCCGGACAGGTGG
>DASUOZ010000209.1:0-3546 GCA_036276375.1 Pyrinomonadaceae bacterium
TCTGATCATTTGAACGAGGCCGTGGCTTTCTTTGCTCTGGGCAATCTCGAGTTGAGAGCCGGGAACCTCGATCGCGCCGAAGAATATTTGCGACGCTCGATCGAAGTTACCGAACAGATACGCGGCGCGACCACGAGCGGAGATTTGAGCACGTCAATCTCCGCGACGGTGAGCGATCGCTACGAGGCGTATATCGATTGCCTGATGCTCAAACACGCCCGTGAACCGGACAAGGGATTTGCCGCGCGCGCTTTCGAAACAAGCGAATTGGCGAGAGCGCGCACGCTCGCGAGGTTTTTGCGCGCGAGACAAACGGGACTGGCTTCGCTCGATCCGGAATTAGCCGCGCACGAGAAGTCGCTCCTACAGTCGTTGCGGGTGAAAGAGAATGCCCGGATTTCGTTGCTCGAAGAGTCGTACGACAAAAAAGCCCTGAGCGCCTTGGAAGCTGAGCTTAACCAGATCGAAGCGCAGTATCAGCAGATCCAGAACACGATTCGCACGCGTTTTCCTGCGTACCAACAGTTGGTTCAGCCTGACGCATTGACGTTACGCGAAATCCAAACGAAAGCGTTCGGCGATGATGAAAGTCTGCTGCTGGCGTACGCGCTGCGAGATGAACGCAGTTATCTCTGGGTTGTGTCTCGCAACGGGTTTCTGAGCTTTCAACTGCCGGGCAAGCAGGAGATCGAAGCAGCCGCGCGGGAGCTTTACGCTTCGCTGACCGCACTTCAGCCGCGGCCGAACGAGACTTTTGCGGAACGACAGGATCGCACACGCAAAGCCGAGGAAATGCTTCCAAATCAAATCAGCCGGCTAAGCGAACTCGTGCTGGCGCCCGTCGCTGATAAACTCGGCAAGAAACGTCTAATCATAGTTGCTGACGGCGCACTACAGTACATCCCATTCCAGGTGCTGACTGTTCATCCCAGCAACAACTCGACAATCGCGGTCGAGTTGCCACCGCCACTGCTCCTTGATCACGAAATCGTTAATCAGCCTTCTGCTTCCACGCTCGCGTTTCTGCTCAGCGACTCAAGCGATCGAACGCGCTCAACGGGAAGCGTCGCGATCTTCGCGGATCCGGTGTTCGACGCAAACGATGTGCGACTGACCGGCCGCACGCCGCACCGGGAAAACTTAATCACCGCCAAAACGGACGAACTTGCAAGAGTTTTCCGCGATGTCGGACAATCGTTCGACAATGGCCGCATTCCCCGGTTGCCGGCTTCGCGTCAGGAGGCGGAAGCGATCATGGCTGTTGTTCCCTGGCGAACGGGCTTCAAAGCTCTCGACTTCCACGCCAGCCGCGCCACCTTGTCGACCCCGAGCTTCGGTCAATATCGCATCCTGCATTTCGCCACGCACACGATGATCGACAACGAACATCCGGAGCTGTCGGGAATACTGCTGTCGTTGGTTGACTCGGAAGGACGTCCCTCGGATGGCTTTCTCCGCATGTCTGACATCTACGATTTGAAACTGTCCTCGAACCTGGTGGTCCTGAGTGCGTGCAGCACGGCGTTGGGCAAGGAGGTCAGGGGAGAAGGCTTGATCGGGTTGACGCGCGGGTTTCTGTATGCGGGCGCGAGCGGAGTGACGGCGTCGTTGTGGAAAGTTGATGACGAAGCCACGGCGGAGTTGATGGGCCATTTTTACGCGGGAATGTTTCAACGAGGACTCACGCCGGCGGCGGCATTGCGTGAAGCGCAACTGGCGCTGTGGAAAGAAAAGCGCTGGCGCTCGCCTTACTACTGGGCGGCGTTTGTGATTCAGGGCCGGTACAATCAAACCGAGACTTCAGATTTACGATGGACCTTCGTTTCGGCTCAAACGATCGCATTTAGCGCTATAATGGCGGTCCTTTTAGTAACTGCGCTCGTGTTCGTGATCCGCCGAAGAAAAACTAATGAGCAAAAACTGGGTTCTGACTCCCGATCTGTTTGAAGGACTCCTCGACTGGTTGGACCCCAACCGCGAGGTGGCCGGCGAAAAGTATGAGCATATTCGTCGTGCGCTGATCAAAATCTTCATCAGCAATGGCCGTAGCTGTGTTGAAGACCTGGCGGACGAAGCCATCAACCGGGTTGCGCGTAAGCTGAATCAGATCAGGGACGATTACGAGGGCGATCCTTCGTTGTACTTTTACGGCGTCGCCAAAAAGATCGTCCACGAAGATCGCCGCCGGCCCAAAGCGCCCGTGCCCCCACCGACGTGGAATTCCGACGACGTCGACCCGGAATACGAGTGTCTCGAAAAGTGCCTGGAAGAGTTAACGGCGCAAAACCGCGAACTGGTCTTGCAATACTACCAGGAAGAAAAAAAGGCGAAGATCGACAACCGCCGGCGGCTGGCCGACAAGCTCGGGATTGCCATTAACGCCTTGAGAATACGGGCACATCGCATCAGAACCTCCCTGGAGTTGTGTGTCCGGACGTGCGTTGGCAAGATGACGTCTGAAATGAATTAGACTGTTAATGCATTCCAGTCAGGTGAGGTTTTTTGCGGCAGAGGTTTAGTTGAGCACACCACCGACCAGTCACGAAACAATTAAGAGCTATCTGCTAGGGCAGATGCGCGAGCAGGATGAGTTTGACGTCGAAGCGCGTCTATTCACGGATCGCGAATTCTATGACGAGTTGTCGATCGTCGAAGATGAGTTGATCGATCAGTACCTTGGCGGCGCGATGTCTGACGCAGACCGGGAGAGTTTTGAGTCCCATTTTGTTTCCTCGCCCGAGCGCCAGCAGAAGGTCCGCTTTGCCAGGGCGCTGAAAAAATATGTTTCGGTTAGTGCCGGGCAGGATGAATCCGGTTCTCCGCCGGCTGTAGTTAACTTTCCTTCACGAAAACCGTTTATTCCTTACGCAATCGCGGCGGCCATACTCGTTGTTGTAGGCGGGAGTTTCCTGTTGGCGAAATACTGGCAGGGACCGGCGGGCGGCGGCAGAGTTTTGGCTATCGAATTAACTCCTGCGCCGACTACGCGCGGCGCCGGTGTAGTGACGGAGTTTAGTATCGCGCCTGACGTCGGCTCCGTTCGCCTGCAACTGGATTTACCCAAAAACGAGTATCAACTTTATGAAGCTGTTGTTCGCGATTCATCGCTTCGCACCGTGCACACCGCTCGGGACCTGAAGCCGCAAAACATCAACAGCTACGCTGCCGTCATAATGGAGATGAAAGCTGATCTCCTCGCACCTGGTGACTACCGCGTTAACTTAAACGGCACAACGGCGGACGGCGGTTCCGAGAGCGTGGCCAGCTTCGCGTTTACGGTCAGCGCCAACTAATTCGCACACCCTCGAACCCTTCTCACCGCTTCGTCCAACTCTCGCGTAAATCGTACGGGCGAAATGTTTTGGAGCTCTGCTGCATAGACTCTGAATAAGAACCGAGTCTGATGAACAGGAGTCATCTATGCTGAAGCACGCCCGACCAACAATCGCATATCTAATCCTGGCAAGCTTGTACCTCCCCTTTTGCGCGGTTCAGACGCAAGCGCAACGGCAAAAGATGACCGTCACGATCGGGCGGCCCAACATC
>DASUOZ010000210.1:0-9989 GCA_036276375.1 Pyrinomonadaceae bacterium
CCTTCACCTCGTTCAGGGACTCAGTTCTGAGTTTTTTGACTGTGGCATACATATCGGTGAAGAACATCTTGTTCACAAATAGCACTGCCAACATGAAAAGCGTGTAGTCGAAGATGTGTTCCATGTTCCATCGCCCGAACGTTTCGCGGTGCAGCGTGATTTCTATGTACACAATCGCGGCCACAACGTTGAAGGTAACGGCTGAGTTAAATAAAAACCCGAATCCGCCGCGGCGGTCGGGATTGAGCAAATCGTATTTAAGAACCCCGGACGGCCGGGTCATCGCCTTTTTCAACTGAATTGAGGAACAGATCATCACGTGCACGACGAACGGCATGATGATTATCCATGTGTAAATGTTGTGGAGTCGCCCCGCCACAAAGCTCCACCGATGATCAGCAGAATCGATTACGTTGCCCCATTTGGCGGCCGGATCCCCCCAGATATGCGTTCCAAGATTGGATAAGAAAAAGAAAGTTCCAATCAGGATCAGGAAGTACACGATGGCGCGATAGTTGTCTCGCAACGTGACCATGCGGCGAAGCTCGTCCAATACCCCCTTAACGGCAGTTTTATTTACGACCGCCCTACTCTCTTTTGCCGAACAAACGACGTCGTAGTATTTCTTCGCCACATAAAACGAGATGGCATTGCCGACGATCGTCGAGAAGAGCCCGTAATGGTTTACCAGTCCAACGCCTTCCTGAATCCGAATCACGCCATCTCTAGAAGCCGCGGCATAAATCGTTAGCAGATCGACGACGGCTAACGCTGTGCCTGTTGCGAGAAGCGTCGTCGGACTTCTTAAGACGAATTGCTCCGCAAGAACTTTTGCCGGATTCCGCATAATTCCCAGTTATCACTATCTACGCCTTCCGCGAATCTGAATGCGGCAAATGGAACGCACCGTAGAGTTAAATGACTTCCAGAAGGAGATTTCTTTCGAGCAGATCTACGTCAAGAACGAAGAGGCGCGCCTGGAGGATGTTGCGCGTTACGATCGACTCAGGATTCTCTCCTGGAATATAGAGCGCGGCATCGATCCTGATTCACTCGCCGCATACATCAACGAGCTTAAGCCCCATCTAGTTTGTCTTCAGGAAGTCGATTGGCGTAATCAACGGACGAACAATGCCGACGTCCTCGATCACCTGGCCCGTTCAACTTCCATGATGGGTCTGCTCGGCATCGAATTTGTCGAGATCGATACACCGCACCGACCGAAAGGATGGGCTGGCGGAGGCGTCCAAGGAAACGCAATACTCACCCGCATCCGTCCCAAACGGAGTTTCCGCGTTGAGCTTCCCGTCGCCTTTGACTGGGCGAACCCGCCAGAGTCGCACAAAGAAATCACACGACGTGAAAAACGCATCGGCGCGCGGTTCGCCTTGTGCGTCGAGTTTGATTATCTAGGCAAGTCACTCATCGCCTGTTCTACCCATTTCGAGGACAAAGCCGGCGGCGTCGCCGGAAGATTCGCACAATTCAAAACTTTATCGACAACGCTCTACAGTCACGCGCCGGAAAACGCTGGTTCCATCATCGCCGGCGACTTCAACTCCCTCGAAAATTGGCTAACCAGCATCTGCCGCGGTTATGTATCCACAACCGCGCTGAACAAACCCCGGTTTACCAGCGAGTGTCGTTGGTGGAAAAAGCACCTCCTGCCGCAAAGCGGCTACCTCGACCCATTCACCTGCAACGACTGGACGTACAAACGCTGGATGATTTACCGGGAAAGACTGGACTGGGTCGCAGTTCGCAACTGCCGCGTATTGCAGAACGGCGTCGGAGACTTCAACACTTCCGATCATCGTCCGATTTGGGCGGAGCTCGCGCTCTAACGTAAGAGAAATCTCACCGCGGAAAACTTCACACCTACGCCGCCCATTTTGGGAAATATTCCACGGATAGCGCCCGCAAAGAGCCCGCAATCGCCGCCAATTCTTATGGCCCTCGAGTTGCCAGTTGCAAACGCTCGCAATTTTAGGAAGGGGTATCTCTATGCTTGACGTCAACAAAACCGTACGTGAGTTTGCTATCGAATCTCCGAGCGCCATCCGCGTTTTTGAAAAATTAAGGATCGACTACTGCTGCGGCGGCAACCAACCGCTCAAGGACGCCTGTGTACAGAAAGGCCTCCAGGTCGACGACGTTCTCCAACTCCTCGGCCAGGCCACACAGACCGGAACCAATTCGGAATCGAGCGATTCTCAGTCACTACCGCTCGCAAGCCTCATCAAGCTCATTGTCGAAAAACATCACACCTACACGCGTAAAGAGCTTGAGTTTTTATCGGAACTGCTCGAGAGAGTCTGTACCGCACACGGCCAGAACCATCCTGAGCTCTTGCATATCCGAGCCCACTTTCAAGACCTTCACGCCGAGCTTCTGCCGCATATGATGAAAGAAGAGAACATTCTTTTTCCGTTTATTACGCGGCTGGAGACAGCGATCAGCGAAGATCGACCGGCGCCGTTCGCGCCTTTTGGCCAGTTGCGTAATCCGATCACGGTTATGATGGCCGAGCACGAGTCGGCCGGCGAGATTCTCGAAAACATCCGCACACTCAGCAACGACTTTACAGTACCTGACGATGCGTGTTTCAGTTATCGCACGCTTTACAAGACGCTGGAGGAGCTGGAGCTCGATCTGCACCAACACATTCACCTCGAGAACAATGTTCTCTTTCCACGAGCGTCTGAGATGGAACAGACAACGCGGGCGGCAACGATGTAGATGGACGTAAATGTTGACGAGCGGTTGATGCACGATCACGCGGAGCTGGGTGATCTGCTCGACACAATTGGCAGTGCGCTCGAGGCCGGAAATGCGTCGCTGACGCATCCGGCCCTCGATCTGTTCTGGGCGCGACTGGCCATGCATATCCGGGCCGAACACCTACATCTGTTCCCGGCAATTTCGCGTGCGGCGAGCCGCGCCCGCAGCGATGGTACTGAACTGGAGCTGCCTCCTGACGAACCAGAAAAATCGATTGCAACGTTGCACGAGGACCACGACTTTTTTATGCGCGAGCTGTCGCAGGCGGTCGCCATAACCCGTCGTTTGCTTGCTAACGAGGGAAACTCTGCTGAGGAGTTGCCAGAAGTAGAGAAAAAAGTTCTTGCAATAAGAACTCGTCTGATCGAGCATAATGCAATCGAAGAAACAGGAATCTACATCTGGTGTCTCAACCTTCTGAGCGAAGCCGAGCAATCTGAGCTGGGCGCGCAGGTGCAGAAGGAGTTGGAGAATATGCCGCCGAGATTTGGCGTCGTTTGACGGAGTCAACGCAGCGTGGCTGATCGCGTGTCCAAAAGCAGACCTATACTTTTTGCTCTCGGTGCTTCGTTTCTTTTGACCGTGCTGATCATCGCCGGCTCGCGCAACCTGGAACACTACGACTCTGCCCTCTTCGGCTACACGGTTGCAAGCGTCGTCGCATTCGGCGCAGTCGTGTTTCGCTACGCAATATGGTTGCAGCGACCCGCCACGAGAGTTTATTGGCGACGTGGATGGCAGCTTTATCTACAGCGCCGGAAGTTATTAGAGAACACCGCCAGCGCGGCAAAGACCCTCGCCACCAATCTTGTCGCGCAACGTTTTATTTTCAAGCGCGGTTTCACGCGCTGGCTCATGCACTTCCTGATCATGTGGGGTTGCGTGATCTCGGCGCTGATTACCTTTCCGCTCGTCTTTGGCTGGGTGCATTTCAAGCTCGAAGGTGATTTAGGCTATCGTGCCTACGTCTTTGGGTTTCCTTTGAACGTGATGCAGGGTCGCAGCCTCATCGCCTGGATCACCTTTCATGCGCTCGATTTCACCGCCGTCATGGTAATCGCCGGTTGCGCGATTGCGATTCATCGTCGTTTGCGCGATCGCGGCGCGATTTCCTTACAGCAGTTCACGCTCGATTTTGTTCCGCACATGCTGCTGATCGCGATCTCCGTCACCGGGCTGATGCTGACGGCCTCCAGTCTCTGGTTGAAAGGCTACATGTACCACTTCATCGCCCTGACGCATCAGGCCACCGTGATCATGACACTCTTTTATCTGCCGTTCGGCAAACTCTTTCACGTGGTGCAACGGCCCGCATCGGTCGGAGTTGAGCTCTACCAGGAACGCGCGCGGGAGATGCCGCAAGCAAAATGTGCGCGGTGCAACGCCGAGTTTGTTTCGCAACTCTGGCTCGACGATTTGAAAACGGTCGTAGACAAACTCGGTTTCGATTATTCAATGGACGACGGCCACACGCTGCAAGACTACTGTCCCCGCTGCAAACGAATCCTGCGCGGACTCGCTTACGCCAGCGTGCCACGCCAGGAAGAAAAAGTGTTTGTAGGTTCGCGGGGTTCTCGTAATGGGTAAAATCGGCGATCTCGAAAGCATTGTCGCCCGTTATGGTCCACATCTCCACGATGCGCCGCACGACGGTTGGCGTGCGGATCGCGTCATCGACAAGATTGTGCCGACGCATTGCCCCTACTGCGCAGTGCAATGCGGCATGAACTTGCTGGTCGAAAACAATCACGTCGTGGGCGTTGAGCCGCGCTATGACTTTCCGGTCAATGAAGGGCGACTGTGTCCAAAAGGTGTTACTGCTTACCTGCAAGTCCATCATCCCGATCGCCTGCTCTTCCCGTTGATTAAGCGCAACGGCAATTTTGAACGCGCGACGTGGGACAAGGCGCTTGATCTCGTCGTTAGCAGGTTTCGGGAGTTGCAGGAGCAACACGGAAACGATTCCATCGGCGTCTACTCAGGTTCATCGCTCACAACTGAAAAGACTTATCTGATGGGTAAGTTTGCGCGTGCGGGCCTGAGAACGCGTTACGTCGATTACAATGGCCGGCTCTGCATGGTTTCCGCCGCGGCAGCCAACAACAAGGCGTTTGGTATCGATCGCGCCGCAAATCCCTGGAGCGACATTCCGCTCGCCGAAGTTTTGCTGATTGCCGGCTCGAATTGTGCCGAGACTTTCCCCGTACTCAACAAGTATCTCTGGCAACAACGCGATAACGGCGGACGCTGGATCATAGTTGACCCGCGAGAAACGCCGACCGCTCGACAAGGCGATTTGCATTTGCAACTCAAGCCGGGCACCGACGTCGCGCTGGCGAATGGGCTGCTTCATGTTTTGATCAAAGAGAACTTCATCGACGAGTCGTTCATTAACAGCCGGACAAACGACTGGGAACCGACACGTGATTTGGCGATGCAATACCCGCCCGACGTTGCTGCTCAAATCACCGGCGTCGCCGCTGAAAAGATCGTGCAGGCCGCACGAATGTATGGCCGTGCCAAAACCGCGATGCTGATGCACGCGCGCGGCATCGAACATCACACGAACGGCGTCAACAACGTGCTCTCCTACATCAACCTCGTGTTGGCCACCGGACAGATCGGCGCTCCCGGACGCGGCTACGGAACGATCACGGGCCAAGGCAACGGCCAGGGCGGGCGCGAACACGGACAAAAAGCGGATCAACTTCCCGGCCAGCGTTCGATTACCAATCCCGAACATCGCAAGCACGTCTGCGAGGTGTGGGGTTTACCCGAGGAAGAATTGCCCGAGGCCGGCGTCTCCGTCGTCGAGATGTTCAACAAAATGCGCGAGCGCGAAATCCGTGGCCTGCTCTCGATCTGTAACAACGTGATGGTCAGTTTGCCCGACACGAATAAAGTGCGCGAATCGCTTGAAGGACTCGACTTTTACGTATGCATTGACTTCTTCATGTCGGAAGGCGCGCGCTACGCTGACGTGGTCCTGCCAGGTTCGGCGTGGAGCGAAGACGAAGGCGTAACCTGCAACAGCGAGGGCCGCGTCGTAAAGATCAACAAAGCAAACGATCCGCCCGGTGAAGCACGTGCCGACTGGTGGATTGTTCAGGAGATCGCGAGACGGTTAGGCCGCGGCAAATACTTTCCGTTCAATTCACCGGCCGACATTTTCGCGGAACTGCGCGTCGCGTCGCGTGGCGGCAACGCCGATTACTACGGCATTACATGGGACAAGATCGAAAAGAACAACGGTATCTTTTGGCCTTGCCCGAGCGAAGATCATCCGGGCACGCCGCGCCTTTTCGAAGAGCGTTTCTACCACGCCGACGGGAAAGCTAAATTTCATCCGATCGAATTCCGCCCGCCGCATGAGGTCCCCGATGAAGAGTATCCGTTGATTCTTACCAGCGGCCGAGTTGTCTACCAGTATCTTTCCGGCAATCAAACGCGACGCATTGGTTTCCTGGTCCAACAATGTCCCGAGCCCTATGTCGAGATTCATCCTGACACAGCGCTGCGCCACAAAATCAATGACGGTGAACGCGTGCGCGTGATTTCTCGTCGCGGTGAAGGTGTCTTCCCCGCGCTCGTCGTGCGTACTATTCGGCCCGACACGATCTTTATCCCTTACCACTGGGGCGAGGATCTCGCAGTAAACCAACTGACGAATCCCGTGCTCGATCCGACGTCAAAGATTCCGGAGTTCAAAGCGTGCGCGGCACGCATCGAGAAGATTCATTCGCGGCAGTTGCCGATCATGGGCGAGCAGCGTAAAGGCGCGTCGCTGAGCGAAGTACGAAGGGGTTAACTGATGGAAGAGACGATGTTCATCGATCCGCAGCGCTGTATCGGCTGCCGCGCCTGCGTGGCCGCGTGTCGCGAATGCGCCACGCACAAAGGCTATTCGATGATCTTCGTTGACTACCTCGATCGCGCGGAGACCACCGCCACAATGCCGACGCTTTGTATGCATTGCAAAGAACCTACGTGCGCGCTGGTTTGTCCCGCGGATGCGATCAAAGTCTCGGAGGATGGCGTGGTGATGTCGGCACTGAAGCCGCGCTGCCTCGACTGCCGCAACTGCGTCAATGCCTGCCCGTTCGGAGTGCCGAAATACAACACTCAAATGCATCTTCAGATGAAGTGTGACATGTGCTACGACCGTTCGTCTGAAGGGTTGAAACCGATGTGCGCGAGCGTCTGCCCGACCGGCGCGATTTCCTTCGGCAAGTACGAACAGATTGTGCCGTTGCGGCGAACCAAACCCGTAAACGTTCACGTGTTTGGTAATCAGCACGTCGAGACAAAGGTCTACTTGATGCTCCCCGCGGATGTGGACGAAGTGAAAGTCGATGGTTGTGGGGTGTTCGAAGGAATGCTGACGCACACTGCGAACGCGCAACTGGAGTCGACTTCGTGGATCGATACGCAGGTTGAAGAATCAAACAAGAGCAACGAGTTCTGAAGATGAGCAAAGACAATTTGCATGATGAGAACGACGTACGCGGCGCGACTGAGCCTTTTCAAGCCGAGTTTCCTTACGAGCAGCATGAGGAAGCGCAGGTCACGCGACGGGAGTTCTGTAACTTTCTGGGATTAACGTCGGCGGCGTTATTTGTCGGCTCGGCAGGCTTCGCGGGGAAAGCCGTTTTAGACTCGCGCGAAACGGCGGCTGCGGCAGCGGCTCTCGTCGATGGAGCCGAGAGTCTTCAGCTCAACTCAGCCTTAAACTTCAGTTATCCGACGGAAAAAGATTCCGCGATTTTGATTCGTACCGAAACAGGCGAATTTCACGCTTACGGGCAGAAGTGCACTCACCTTGCATGTCCGGTTTATTACGAACGTCAACATAAACGACTCGAGTGTCCCTGTCATGAAGGCGCTTTCGACGCGGCCACGGGTAACGTGCTTTATGGCCCACCGCCGCGCCCGCTCGATGTAATCGACATTGAAATGCGCGACGGTAGAGTGTGGGCCATCGGCAGAAAGGCTTCAGGGTGAAGCGAAACGACAGTTCAGCGGCTAGTGTATCCCGCCGTCACACGGGCGGAAGCGCAGCGGTGTGGCAGGCGCGCTTGATCATGCTCGTGATGATTAATGTGGCGCAGCTATGGATCCTTGCGGCTACTGTCGACGCAGCGTTAGCCCGTCATTATTCCGTGTTGCTGCCGTTGATCGTCGCTTCCGGTATCTGTTTCCTGATCACGCTCTCGATCATTCGTTGGTGGCGGCCAACCTCGAACAGGCGCACCAGCACAGGCTATGTACGCCCAACCGCAAAAGACCGATGAAGCAATGCATCACGGGCTTTGAACTAGACGACGGGGGTCATTGGCGCGCGATTCTGGAGTGCGGTCACCGGCAGCATGTACGACACGATCCGCCGCTAACCACGCGCCCGTGGGTGCTATCACAGGAAGGTCGTGATTCGCGTTTGGGACAGGAATTGGATTGCAAACGCTGCGACGAAGAATCAGATACCGCCCTCCATCCCGATGACGAATGAACGACCACAGCAGGGCAACCGTCTGCTCCAGGCCGCTGCCGATCTGTTTCCCGGGTACTTCGCGCTCGTCATGGCGACGGGCATAATCTCGATCGCCGCGCATCTGCTCGAAATGAGAACTGTGGCGCTGGCATTGCTCGTCATCAATGTCGTCGCCTACGTGGTTCTGTGGTTGCTGCTCTCGTTGAGACTACTGCTCTTCTTTCCGCGGATCAGAGCGGATATCACCGATCATGTTCGTGGACCAGGATTCTTTACGGTGGTGGCGGGAACATGCGTGCTCGGCAGTCAACTGATCATCGTCGCCGGTCGCGATGGTGTTGCGGCCCTGCTCTGGTTAGCGGCGTTGGTGTTCTGGGTCGTTATCATGTACACGTTTTTCACCGCCGTCACGGTGCGTGAAAACAAACCATCGCTCGAAACTGGTTTGAACGGGGCGTGGTTGATCGCGGTGGTGGCGACACAATCGATTTCGGTGCTGGGAACTCTTTTGGTGACTCGCTGGGTTGCGTATCGCGAACCGTTGTTGTTCTTCACGTTCTGCATGTTTCTGATTGGCTGCATGCTTTACGTCCTGCTGATCACGCTCATCTTTTATCGCTTCACATTTGTAAACGTCACTACTGCAACCCTCACTCCGCCCTACTGGATCAACATGGGCGCAGTCGCCATTACGACGCTCGCCGGCGCTCGACTGATCCTGGCCGCGCCGGGCTGGTCCTTTCTCCAGGACGTATTACCGTTCCTGAAAGGCTTCACCTTGTTTTTCTGGGCAGCAGGAACGTGGTGGATTCCGTTGCTGTTCATCCTCGGGATTTGGCGGCACGTCTACAAGCGGTTTCCGCTTCGTTACGACCCGCAATATTGGGGCATGGTCTTCCCGCTCGGAATGTACACGGTTTGCACTTTTCAGTTGGCGAATGCGATTGGCTTCGCACCGTTACTCATAATTCCCCGCTACTTTATCTACTTCGCGTTCGTCGGTTGGCTCGTCACGGCTATTGCACTCGTTCACAAATTACTGTTCAGGACGAGCTCCCGTTTCGCCGCCTGAGAAAAGTGCCACCTCAGAGATGGCCGGACAAACCGGCGCCTGGGTGATACGAAGACGCACCTGACGAGCGTCGCGCCGCTCTTAACCTGGCTGTCTTCTTTAGGGTGATAGAACCAACCGGGCCTGATCGAAACGTCGCACTCCGCCGGCACCCAATGCGAGCCGGGACGATCGCCGCGATTCAACCGCGCTTCATCCGCCCGGCCAGGCGCGAAATCATCCTTATTGAGCGTGCTCCACAAAGGATCGCCGGCAATTCCGCGTTCGTTACCCACCCAGCGGACGTCAGGTCCAGCGTCACTGAACAGACACGCTTCCGAAGCTTTGCACAAAAACTCGAAAATCGGATGGGGATGAACTCCGAAGGAGTACGTCGAAGAAGATCTCGAAGACTGGACCTGGATGAACCCGTAGAACTCCATTTCGTGCCAGCGAAGCTGTCGCGCTGACGGCGTCGGACCATACGGTTTGGGTGGTCCAACATTAGCAACGATCGCTTTCGGTGAGCCGGCGATACAACCTGCCGCCAGAATGCTCGCGGGAAAGGTACGAAGCAGAAATCGGCGCCGGTGTTCGTTGCGGTTCGCAGCGCAAGCAGGTGTCGAAGGTTTACTCATGAACGTTTGAACGTGCGGACGCAGCGGCGTG
>DASUOZ010000211.1:0-4495 GCA_036276375.1 Pyrinomonadaceae bacterium
GATGGAATTTTACCGCCGCAGTAGTTCGAGATCATCGTCAACGTACGGCTCGAGAGATTGCCGAGACCGCTCGCGAGATCGCTATTCGATCGATCGATCAGGCCTTCATAACCGAAGCGCCCATCCTGTCCGAAGACCATCTCGCGCAGACAGAAGTAACGAATCGCATCGATCGAAAAATGTTTCTGCAAAACGTTGAGCTCGATCGTGTTGCCGATCGTTTTCGACATCTTGCGGCCGGTCGGATCGACCCACATACCGTGGGCGACGATCGCACGCGGCAGTTCCAGGCCCGCGGCCAGCAGGAACGCCGGCCAGTAAACGGCGTGGAAGCGCAGAATGTCTTTTCCGACGAGATGCAGCGCCGGCCAAAACTTCTCGAAGCCGACCGCTCGCTCGCGTTCTTCATTGCCAAAGCCGATCGCGGTGATGTAGTTCGTCAGCGCGTCAAACCAGACGTACATCGTGTGTGACGGATCGTCAGGAATCGGCACGCCCCAACTCACCGAACTCCGCGGCCGGCTGACCGACAGATCCTGCAACCCACCGCGCACAAAACTGATCACTTCATTAGCGCGGGCCTCGGGCCTGATGAAATCCGGCCGGCCGGCATACACGCCCAGCAACGCTTCGTCGTAATCCGACAAACGAAAGAAATAACTCTCCTCAGAAACACGATCGAGCGGAGTCTCGTGAATCAAACACGTTGGGGGGTCGCCTTCGTGCTTCGGTTTCTCATACTCGTCTTCCGTTTTGTAAGCCGCGCACGCGGCACAGAACCAGCCTTCGTAATGGCCCCTGTAGATCGCGTCGTTGCCTTTCGGCGTTTTGTTCTTCGCGATGCGCCGCCACAGTTCGCTGACGCCTTGATAATGAAACGGCTCGGTGGTGCGCATGAAGACGTCGTACCCGCCATGCTCGGTGTCGAGACCAAACGCGCTGGTCATGCGTTTGAAGTATTCAACAACGGAATCAGCCTGTTCCTGCGGCGTGCGTCCGGCCTTCTGCGCGGCGCGTTCGATGTTGATGCCGTGTTCGTCCGTGCCGGTCAGAAAATACGTTTCCACGCCGCGCTGCCGCTTCGAGCGCGCGATCGTGTCTGCCACGATCATCGTGTAGAGATGGCCCAGGTGCGGCAGGCTGTTGGCGTAATAGATTGGAGTGGTGACGTAAAAAGTATCCTTCATCTAGATGGGTTCGCGAAATTTCGTCTCCCGGATCAATCCTTTCCTTTGATAAGCGCCATTGCTTCCGCACGCGTGCGTGGATCAGAACGAAAACCGCCGAGCACGGCCGATGTAACCGTCTTTGCATCCGCTTTGCGCACGCCGCGCAACGTCATGCACGTGTGCTCCGCTTCGATCACGACCATCACGCCGAGTGGTTTGAGACCTTCGAAGAGCGTGTTGGCGATATCGGTCGTGAGCCGTTCCTGGAGTTGCAGACGTCGCGAGAACGCTTCGGCGAGACGGGCCAGTTTCGAAATGCCGAGAATACGCCCACCCTTCGGGATGTAGGCGATGTGGCAACGGCCGACAAACGGCGCCAGATGATGCTCGCAAAGCGACGCGATGCTGATGTCTTTCACGATCACCATCTCGTCGTGTGTGTCACCCGGCAGCGGCTGTACGTGCTGTTGCGGGTTCTCGCGCATGCCGGAGGTCAACTCCGCATACATCTCCGCGACGCGCTGCGGCGTCTCCTGCAAACCCGGCCGTTCGGGGTCCTCACCGATCCCTTCAAGAATCATCCGCACACCCTGCGCGATCAAATCCAGGTTTACTTCGTTATTTTCTTTCATCTGTCTTTGTTACTGCTTTTATCCCTGTCCCTCGTGGCGATACGCACTGCGTCCTCCACGATTTTTAGCGGCACGCCCGCCTTATTCGCCGCGGCGCGGACCTGCTCAAACTCCGGCATCTCATTCACCACGCGGCCGTTCAAATGGCCTACTTTAACATCTATCGGCCCATACTGCGTTTCGACCCGCACCATGCTGCGCCGCAACGCGCGCCGCCGGACTTCATAACTGCGAACGCCCAGCGTAGTCGTTTCCGTGAACAGGAGATTCATCAACGACTCTTTTTGATCCGCTCCGCAAAGCACCGACAACAACACTGCCGGACGGTTCTTCTTCATCTGCACCGGTGTGAAGTAACAGTCGAGCGCGCCCAGTTCGAACGCGCGGTCCATTACGTGACCGAGAAGCTGCGGCGACATGTCGTCGATGTTCGTTTCGAGCATCCACAACCGTTCGTCAGTGGCACCATCTTCCTCGGTTTCGCCGATCAGCACGCGCAGCACGTTGGGAAAGTCTTTATACTCGCGCGTGCCGGCGCCGTAGCCGGCGACGTCGGTCTTCATGTGCGGGATTGGTCCAAACTCGCTGCACACCGTCGTGATGATCGCCGCGCCGGTGGGTGTCAGCAGTTCGCCCTGAATGTCTGTTGCATAAAACGGCACGCCTGTGAGCAATTCAGCTACTGCCGGCGGCGGCACCGGAAAACGTCCGTGGGCCATCTGAATCATGCCGCTGCCGACGTGCAATGGTGAACAAACGAAACGATCGATCTTCAGCAAGTCGAAACAGATCGCCGCGCCCACGATGTCGACGATCGCGTCGAGCGCGCCGACCTCGTGAAAGTGGACGTGATCGACCGGTTCGTTGTGTACGCGCGCTTCAGCTTCGGCGAGTCGGGTAAAAATCTGAACCGCAAGTTGTTTCGCAGCGTTTGAGACGCCGGAACTCTCGATGATGTCTTTGACGTCTGAAAGATGCCGGTGCTTGTGCTCGTGCGCCGTCTCCACGCGCGCGTACGTGGCGCTCAGTCCCGAACGATCCACGGTTTCGAAGCTGATGTTGAAACCGTCAACGTTGAGGCGCGAGAGTTGTTCGCGCAGTTCATCAGGGTCCACCCCCGCAGCGACGAGAGCGCCGAGAATCATGTCGCCACTGGCGCCCGCAAAACAGTCGAAGTAAAGAGTTCTCATCTTTCGTTAAGATCGTCCGTGTCTGTCCGTTAAATCCGTGGCAAAACCTCTCCAGCCTTTCGTGTGATCACCGCGTCACACAAATCGGAGAGCGATGTCCGCTCGGGATTCACCTCGCAAACAAACGCACCCGACGACTTCGCCACTTCCGGCAAACTCGCGGCCGGATAGACCAACCCCGACGTACCAATCACAAAACACAGCTCACAACGGGAGGCGCGTTCCAAAGCAAACTCAAATGCGCCCGCGGGCAACATCTCGCCAAACAAAACCACATCCGGCCGTAGCGCGTTGCCACACTCGTCACACGCGTTCGGACGTTCACCGGCAACGGGAATCTCGTGAGCCAAACGGCAGATAGTACAGCGCGCGCGCCACATGTTGCCGTGCAGTTCGACGACGTTACGCGAACCGGCGCGTTGATGCAGTCCGTCGATATTCTGCGTGACGAGCGTCAGGTCGGCAAAACGTTCCTGCCAACCGGCGATTGCGTGGTGCGCCGCGTTCGGTTCGATTGCGGCCAACAGATCGCGGCGATAGTCAAACCACTCCCAAACAGCGGGAAGGTTTCGTTCCAGCATCGTGCCGGATGAGATGACGTCGAACGGCAATCCCTTCCAGGTGGCTGTATTCCCACCGCCCCGGAACGTCGGCACGCCCGACTCGGCCGACACACCCGCGCCGGTCAACACCAGCACGTTTTTGGCAGTATCGAAACGCCGGCGCAGTTCGGCGGAAATCTCTGGACCTGTGACGCTTTGCATGGGCTCGCCCGCGATGGTAGCAGAGCCCACGAAAAGGCACAAAAGTCGCAAATGCGCTATACTTTGCGCTTTTGTCATGACCCTACTCAACCTGCAACAGCAACTCAAAGAACGGATTCGCACCGCCGCGCGAGAAATGTTCGGCGTCGAGGTGCAGCAACTCACGGCCGATACGCCGCCGCGGCCCGAATTGGGCGATCTCGCGTTTCCCGTCTGCTTCGAACTCGCAAAACTGATCAAACAAGCTACCGGCGAGAAAACTGCGCCGCGCACGATCGCCGAAAAACTGAAACCCGTGCTCGAAGAAGTTCCGGAAGTCTCGCGCGTCGATATCGCGGGCGCGGGCTACATCAACGTCTTTTTCGATCGCGCCAGACTGCTCCAACTTTTCTCATCCAAAACCGCCGTCGAAATCACAGCAGACATGGACCACGGCAAGATGATGGTTGAACACACCAGCATCAACCCAAACAAAGCCGCGCATATCGGTCACGTCCGCAACGCCGTCCTCGGCGACACGTTCGTCCGCATCCTGCAAGCCGCAGGCGACCGCGTCGAGGTGCAAAACTACATCGACAACACCGGCGTGCAGGTCGCCGACGTCGTCGCCGGTTTTCACTATCTCGCGAAGAAGGGACCGGCGGAGGTGCAAGCGCTCATCAACGACCCGGCCGTGCGCTTCGACTACTACTGCTGGGATCTCTATGCACGCACTTCGCAGCACTACGAAAACGAGCCGG
>DASUOZ010000212.1:0-5558 GCA_036276375.1 Pyrinomonadaceae bacterium
TTGGAAACGCGCGGCTTCCTTCTCGAACAGCTTGCGGCCGATCTCGATCGATTCGGTGCGTTGCTGCTCGGCGACCCAGTGACGCACACGATTACGCGCGCGCGACGTGACAATGAAGTTCAACCAATCGCGCGACGGATGCGAGTTGGTGGTCGTGACGATCTCGACGACGTCGCCGTTCTGAATTTGAGTACGCAACGGGACCATGCGGCCGTTGATACGCGCGCCCGTGCAGGTGTTCCCCACTTCCGAGTGAATCATGTAGGCGAAGTCAACGGGCGTGGCGCCACGCGGTAACTGGATCACTTTACCCATCGGCGTGAACGCATAAACGTCCTTCGGATAAAGATCGAGTTTGAGCGAGTCGAGAAAGTCTTTCGAATCCTTGACCTCCTGCGTCCACTCGACCAGCGAGCGTAGTGCTGCCAGCGCCTGATCGTCCTCGCGCGCGCCGCGTTTCCCTTCCTTGTATTTCCAGTGAGCGGCGACGCCTTCCTCGGCGATGTGGTGCATGTCTTCCGTGCGGATTTGCACCTCGAACGACTGCAAGTTGGAGCCGATGACGGAGGTGTGCAGCGACTGGTACAGATTGTCGCGCGGCGTGGCGATCCAGTCTTTGATCCGACCGGGCACCGGTTTCCAGTTGTTGTGTACGACTCCCAGCGCGGCGTAACAATGTCGTACCTCGTTCGGCGTGATGATTCGCGCGGCCACGAGGTCGTAAACCTGGTCCAGCGTGATCCTCTGGGCGCGCAGTTTTTTCCAAATCGAGTAAAGCCGCTTGACGCGTCCTTCGACAAGCACGAACGGCACTTCCGCCTCGTTCATCTTCTCTTCAATGCGCGCGGTGACCGCCGTCAAAAACGCTTCGTTCTCCGGGCGCCGCTTTTCGAGTTGTTCAGCAAGCTCGCGATAGTCTTCCGGATAAAGATGTCGAAACGCAAGATCCTCGAGCTCGCCGCGCAACTTACCCATGCCGAGTCGATGCGCGATGGGGGCAAAGATCTCCATCGTCTCTTCGGCAATACGCTTGCGCTTTTCCGGGTTGAGATACTGCAAAGTCCGCATGTTGTGCAGCCGATCGGCCAGCTTCACCAGCACGACGCGCACGTCGTCGACCATCGCCAGCAACATCTTGCGAACGTTTTCGGCCTGCTGGTCCTCGCGCGAAATGTTGCTGATCTGCGCGATTTTGGTGAGGCCGTCGACCAGGTGCGTGATCTCTTCGCCAAAGAAACGGCGGATCGTGTCGAGCTCAACCAGCGTGTCTTCAACGACGTCGTGAAGCAGTCCGGTAGCCACGGAGACTTCGTCGAGCTTCATGTCGGCGAGAATGTTTGCGACCTCGAGCGGGTGGACAAGATACGACTCGCCCGACGCGCGCTTCTGACCCTTATGTTCTTTGGCTGAGAAAAGGTAGGCGCGTCGAAGTAGATCAAGGTCTGCCTGCGGGTGATTGGCGGCGACCTTCTCGACGATATCTTCAATCCGGATCATTTGGACACGAAAAGTATAACAAAGGCCACAGACTTTCACGGACTAACACGGATCAGTTCTGATTCGCGTTAGTCCGTGAAATCTGTGGCCGAATCTTTGACCGGGTCTGTGGTTTAGCCCTTCGGTGGTGAAGCCTGCTGCCGGGCTGCTTCCTCTTCCTTCCGCTTTGCAGCGGCCGCGCTCAATTCCGTGGTGCGTTTCAAAGCGGCTTCGTAATCCTTCTGATACTGAGCTTTCGCGTCTGACTGGCCTTCCATCTCGGCAAGCTTCGAAGCTTCGAGCAGGAGGTTGGTCTTGTAAGACCAGGCCGACTCGTTGTTTGGATCAAACTTGATCGCGTTTTCCGCTTCGCCCAAGCCGCGCTTCACGCACATCTGGGCCTGCTCGAAGTCCTTCTGTTCTTTGGGCTTGCGATAGGAGATGGTCGCTTTGCTGCTGGTCTGATCGACGGTCGTGATCTTGTTTGTCGGACTCTCGGTGATCTGGAACGAGCACTCCCAGTCTTTGCTGGCGAGCACGACGTAGGCTTCGGCTCGTTTCGTCGGTTCGGCCTGTTCGTTAGTGGCGCGAGCCGTAATCCACTGTTTCAGCTTGTCGCTCTCTTTGGTGGCCCCGTAGAGATAGGCGATTGCTTTGTAAGCTTCGTCGCTGCTGGGGTCGCGATCGAGAATCTGCTGGTAAGCCTGGATGGCTTCCTGCGCCTTGGCAATATTTTCCGGCGACTGGACGCCCGGACGATATTGGGCGTGAATCGTACGCGCGATGAACATGGGCGCCGTCTTGTTATTCGGGTCCAGTTCCGCCGCTCTTCGCGAATGCTGTTCCGCCTCGACAAAGTTGCCTTCGCGATACGCTTTCGCGGCCTCGTTCAACTGATTCTTGGATCTAATTCTATTTATGACTCCGCACCCGGAGCTGGTGGCAACAAGGATCGCCAAAACGATGCCCGCGGCAACGGTGGTGGCAATCCTGGTCTGAGCGAGTTTCATTTATCGATGACTCCAATTCGTTACTGTGGCAGATCGTCCACTTGCAAACCGACCGGATTCGCGCCCGCGCCCTTGATCGCGTCAATGACTTTGACCACGTCGCCGTAGCGCAACGAACGCGGCGCCTTTACAAAGACCGTTTTCTCGATGCGATCCTCGTCTTTCAGGTCTGTCCGCGTTTCCATTCCGATTTTGTACGCGCGCTGTTCTTTCCGCTGCGCAAACACGAGCACTAGTCGCTGGGCCAAAGCCGACGGGTCGTTTACTGAACCCAGGGAGTCCTGATTCAGTTTGATGGACAGGTCGGGCGCAATCGAGACCACCAGCGTGAGCGGATTGGGCTTGAGCTGGCTGAGGTCTTCGTTTGGATCCCGCTGCGTCGGAATGTCGGCCTGGAAGCGGCTCGGCTTCAGCGGAGTGACCACCATGAAGATGATCAGCAACACTAGCAATACGTCAATCAACGGGGTGACGTTGATATAGGGCTCGGCAGTCGTACTGCTCTTTTTAGAATTACCCCCATCCATCGACATCTTGAAATTCTCCTCGTCTAGTTAACGGTTACGAAGACGCTGCCGGCGCAGCTGCGCCGCCCTTCTTCTTGTCAGCCACGAGCCCGATCTTGTCGACTCCCAGCTTTCGGACTTCGTTGATCACATTGACTACCTCACCATAGCTGACCCCGACGCCGCTCTTGATGTAAACGATGCGATCCTGTTCGTTCTTGATTCCCTTCAACATCGTGTCGACTTTCTCACCCAACTGCTCTCGTTGCAGCCGTTGCTTGCCGAGGTAATACTCGCCGTCCTCAGGAATCGAGACCACGATCGACGACTCCTTGATGATCCGCGGATCGACGTCCGGGTTGTTCATGTTCTTTGGCAGGGCCACTGTAATACCCTGCTGAAGGAACGGCGTGACCACCATGAAGATGATCAGCAGCACGAGCATGATGTCGACCATCGGCGTAACGTTGATCTCTGACTGTAGACCCCCGCTACCGCCACCAGCCTGCATTGACATAACAAAATCTCCTTTTTCTGACCGGCAAACGCCGATTGGGTAAACATTAGTGCGGCGCCGCTATCGAACGCCGGTTCGGCTAACGCCGCACCTCGGGTTCACCATTTCCCGCGTTTGTGACGAGTATTACTTACGCCTTCAACTGCTTCGTGCGGTTCTTGATGAAGTAGTCGACCAGTTCAGAAGCCGAGTTATCCATCTCGACGACAAAGCCGTCGACTTTACCGGTGAAGTAGTTGAACAGCCACACCGCGGGCACCGCCACGAGCAAACCGAGAGCGGTGGTAAACAACGCTTCCGAAATACCGCCGGCCACGGCCGCGATACCAGCCGACTCCGCATCCTTCATGCCGCGGAAAGCGTTGATGATGCCGAACACTGTTCCGAACAGACCCACGAACGGGGCGGTTGACCCGATCGTCGCGAGACCCGAAAGGCCGCGCTTGAATTCCGCGGTCTTGATCGCGATCGCTCGTTGCAGCGCGCGCTTGGACGCTTCGATCTCGTCGCCCGAAATGTCCGACGACTGCTCGTGGGCGCGAAACTCCTGCAAGCCACTGCTGACGACCATCGCCAGGTGTGATTTGCGGTGCTTGTCGCTGATGTTGATCGCTTCTTCGATGCGGTCGTTCTTGAGCGCCTGGGCGACGCGCGGCGCAAACTCGCGCGACTGCTTCTTGGCCGCGGAGTAAGTCAAGTAGCGCTCAACCATGATGGCGATCGAATAGACCGACATGATGAGCAGCACGATCACGACGGAGATAGCGACGGCGCCCATGTTCTTGACCATTTCCGTAAGCGTGAAGTGGTCAGCGGTGCCGCCCCCCTCCGGGCTGACAGCGGCGGCTGCATCCTGCAACCACAACATAAGACCGATGAACTTGGTTCCAAAGATACTCATTAGCATTGTCACGGTGAACCCCTCCAAAAGGTTTTATTAGTTTTGATAGCAAGCAGAGAAGCCGGGACGACCTACGATAACCGCGGCGACACGACAAAATTTCTCCGCAGTTATTGAGCCACGAAGTTGTACTGGATCACTCCGGTAACTTTAACTGGTTGCCCCGAAAGCTTGGTTGGGGAGAATCTTGCCTGGCGCGCCGCCTGCGTAGCGACAGCCTGCAACAACGGGTGACCGGAAACGGCCTTCGCGGAAACCACGTTGCCGTTTTCATCGATCAGCACCTGAACCACAACCGTGCCCGATGCGCGAGCGGCTCTCGCGATCGGCGGATACTGTGGCTTCGGCAAGCTGATCGCTTTACCGTTGAGCACGCCGCCCGAAATAGGTGCGGTACGCGGAGTTGGTGTAGCCACCGGTGGCGGTGGTTCGTCAGCGATATTTACTCTCGCCGGCGCGGATACGACAGTTCCCGCGCCTGGGCCGGCGGGCATTGGTGCAGCCGCATTAGAGTCGCTGCTGCCAATTACGGTCGTGACGCCACGTCGAACCGGAGGCACGTCGCTGGCTTTAGCAGAAACTTCCTTCGGCGCCAATCTACTTTCGGCCACGTCGGCGATCAGCTCTTTGCGGACGTCGACGTTCTGCTCGACTTTAGTAGGCTTTGCTTCCTGCTTGACTTCGGGCTCTTTCTGTTGCTGCGGGACGGGCACAGGGGCCACGAGCGTAGTCAGCTCGAGTTCCTGTTCCGCCAGGTGAGCGTCATACCAGAGAATGCTTGCGATGCCGAAAGCAACGATAAGCACGCCATAAATTACGAGTGTGCCGATTACGAATGAGCCCTTTCGCGTAATATCCTGTTTATGCGAACTGGACTCAACTAAGTTATCGAACATTGATGTTAATCCTCCGATTCCGGCGCCAAATGGATCAGGGGTTACGAAAAATTAAGCAGTAATTGCCTCGCAAACGTCGATTTAATAACCGCTTGAGTTCCGTCCTTAAGAAGGGGAAACAGCAGCTTCTGCGATATTGAGCACACCGTTTTAGATTGGAAGCCGCTGTGCGAGAAAAAACTCGCCGGCCCGCTCAACACACCGCCGCCGCGCCCAACTTGCGAATTTCACACGCGGGGTCGACACTTGAGA
>DASUOZ010000213.1:0-6604 GCA_036276375.1 Pyrinomonadaceae bacterium
TGCCGGGTTCTTCCTCGGGACGCTGATCTTCGGCCTGCTCTACTCGGCCGTCGTCGCGTACTTCGTTGCGAAGAGACGCTCACAGGAGACCTGAACATCACGGAACCAGGACGACCTTGCCGATGTTCTTGCGCGCTTCCATGTATTGATGGGCCTTCGCAACATCGTCAAACGAGAACGCCTGATCGACGTAGGGACGAACCCATCCTTCTCCGACCCCGCGCAAAATGTCGCGCATCCAGATCGCGACCTTCTCAGGCTCGTGCCACATGTGGCCCAGGTTCAAGCCAAACACGCCACGATTGCGGTTGACCAGCGGCAGCGCGAAGAACCACGGTGTTTGCGCCACGGCCTTCAACATTTTGAGCTTGCCCATCAATCCATTTGCCGAAGCAATGGAAACGCCAAACATTCCCAGCCGCCCGGTGTGGCGCAAAGAAGCGTAACTCTTCTTCCAGTGCTTGCCGCCGATTGGATCGAGGATCAAGTCGACACCGCGGCCATTCGTGAGTTGCATCAGTACGGGCTGCCAGTCCTGCGTGCGATAGTCGATGGCGTGGTCCAAGCCGCGCTCGGCGAGAAGCTTATGCTTTGAGGGGCTGGCGGTGCCGTAAGTGACGGCGCCGATCTTCTTCGCGATGTCGAGCGCGGCGAGTCCGACACCGCCACCCGCGTTGTGAATCAACACTGACTCGCCCTCGTGAAGCGATCCCATTACGACCAACAGCGCATACGCCGTCAGATAGTTCACCGGAATCGCCGCGGCTTGTTCAAACGTGAGCGAGTCGGGCTTGTCAAACACCTGCCTGGCTTTCACGGCGACGAGCTCTGATTGACCGCCAAAGCGCGTCATCGCCGCGACTGATTTGCCGACGAAGTCGCTATTGATTCCCTCGCCGACCGACTCGATAATGCCGCTCACCTCATAACCCATCACTACTGGCTTCGGAGGTGAATCAGGATAGAGCCCCTGGCGCGAGAGTATGTCGGCGAAGTTCAGTCCCGCCGCACGCACTCTGATCACGACTTCTCCGGCTCGAGGCTGTGGATCCGGTTTCTCCTGGACCTTCAGCACCTCGACGCCGCCCGTTCCGGTCGTAACAATTTGTCGCACGGCCTCATCTTAACAGTGTTAAGCTGTGGCACAAATCGATATGCGTCTCAGAACACTCGTACTCTTTTTGGTCCTGGCCCTGATGGTCTGGCCGGCCGGTTGCGCGAAACAAAACTCGAACCAACTGACACTCGCCCTGGTGGAAGGTGTCGAAGGCGAAGCGCTCAAACAAGCGGCACACGATTACGAAGCGCAAACGGGAGTGCACATCAACTTCGTGCAGCTTCCATATCAAAATCTTTTTGAGAAAGAATTGATAGATCTCAACGCCCGGACCGGCGCTTACGACCTGATCATGCTCGACGACCCGTGGTTTCCACGTTTTGCGAGCAACCAGTTTCTGACCGACCTGACGCCGCTGCTGGAAAAACGTGGGCAATCGGAACCGGACGCCGACTTCGTCGAAGCCTCCGTCAACGTTTGCCGGCACCCGTATCAAACCGGCGCGCTTTACGCACTGCCTTACGTAGGCAACTCGCAGTTGTTCTTTTATCGTAAAGATCTTTTTGAAAAATATAACCTGAAAGAACCAGCGACGTGGGACGACGTCTTCGTGGCGGCGCAAATAATTCAGGGAAGAGAAACCAGCGCAAACGGCGGCAAGATGTACGGCTACGTGATGCGGGCGGCGCAGGGGAATGCCGTTGTCGCCGATTTCATGCCGATATTCTGGGCTTTTGGCGCTGAAATGTTCGACTCAACCGGCAAACCGACGGTAAACAGTCCGCAGGGAATCGCGGCACTCGCGTTTATGGTGACGTTAGGAAAACTTTCGCCGCCGGGTTATGCGAGTTTCAATGCCGACGAAGTAAGCGCGCACCTGTTGCAAGGGACAGCCGCAATGTCGATCAACTGGCCCGCGTGGATCAGCGCGTTCAGCGATCCCGCAAGATCAAAAGTCATGGGCAAGATTGAATTCGCAACTTTGCCCGGCGGACGCAAACCCGGCCAGGCGGAGATCGGCAATTGGCTGATCGCGATTCCTCGCTATTCGCAAAACCAGGAAGCAGCGATGGACTTCCTGCTCTGGGCCACCAGCGCGGAACAGATGAAACGATCCGCGTTGCGCGGTAATCCACCGACGCGCAAATCGCTGTTTCAGGACCCGGAGCTGGTGGCGAAGTTTCCGGCCTATCCAGCGCAGTTTCGTTCGCTCTCGACCTCCCGGCCGCGGCCGCGCACACCGCAGTGGAACGAGATCGAAAACGCCTTTGGCATCTTTCTTTCAAAGGCCAACAGTGGTGAGTTGTCTCCGACGGACGCAATGAACCAGGCGAATGCCGAGATCGAGAAGATTCTTCAACGCGCCCAATAGACGCGAACTGCTCCTGCCCTACCTGCTCGTCGCTCCGGCGCTGGCGGTGCTGCTCGCGCTTTCAATCTATCCGCTGCTTTACTCGATCACCGTCAGCCTGCAACAGGAGACGTCTTCCGGGATCGTTTGGACCCTCAGTCACTTCAAACGTCTCGCGACCGACAATTTCTTTCGCACCGCGATGGCCCACACGTTTGTTTACGCGGTTGCGGGGTTGACGTGTGAGTTTCTACTGGGCCTGGGCTTGGCGTTGTTGCTGAATCAGCAGATTCGCGGGCGTGGGCTGTTCCGCGCCAGCTTGCTCGTACCGATGATGCTGCCGACCGTAGTTGTCGGTGTCGTGTGGCGGCTGATGTTGAATCCAAACTTCGGCGCGATCAATGGGACGCTCAAGCAGTTTGGAGTTGATACCGACAGTTTGACGTGGACCGCCTCGCCACGGCTGGCATTTGTCGCGGTGATTGCGGTTGACGTGTGGCAATGGACGCCATTTGTTTTTCTCGTATTGTTGGCCGGGTTGCAGGCGATTCCGCAGGAGCCGTATGAAGCCGCGCTGATCGATGGTTCGAGTCGCTGGCAAACGTTTCGACACGTGACGTTGCCGTTGCTCAAGCCGGCGATTCTGATCGTGTTGCTGTTGCGCACGATGGATCTGCTGCGTGTGTTCGATCAGATCTTCATCTTGACGGAAGGCGGGCCGGGTTTTGCGACCGAGATGATCAGTCTTTACATCTACCGGACGGCGTTTCGGTTTTCTGACTTTGGCTATGCGGCGGCGATGTCGTTTGTGTTGTTGGCGCTGACGAATGTGATCAGCGTCGTTTACCTGAAGCTGTTACAGAAAGAATAATGAGCCACGGACGAACACGGATAACACGGACTACAGTTTTGCTGGTGGCGTTGGTGGCGGCGCTGACACCGGTTTACTGGATGATTACGATCTCGTTGAAGATCGAAAGCGATCAGTTTGCTTACCCGCCGAAGTGGTTCTCGTTTACGCCCACGTTGCAGCATTACTACGACGCATTTGTGACGCGCTCGTTTGCGCAATACTTGCTTACGAGCGCGATCGTGGCGGTTGTATCGACGGCGTGTGCGCTCGTTATCGGCACGCTCGCGGCTTACGCGTTGACGCGTTTTCGGCTTCCGTACAATCTCGATCGCAAACTCTCACTGTGGATTCTCTCGACCCGCATGTTTCCCGCGATCGTGACCGCCGTGCCGCTGTTTCTGATGATGCGCGACCTGCGCCTGCTGAACACGAAGGCGAGTTTGATCGTGGTCTACACTGCCTTCAATCTGCCGTTTGTAGTTTGGATGATGCGCGGGTTCTTCGCGGAAGTGCCGCGCGATCTGGAAGAGGCCGCGCTGGTTGACGGCGATTCGCGTCTTGGTGCGTTGGTGCGTGTCGTGCTGCCGCTGGTTAGTCCCGGGCTCGCGGCTACGGCGGTGTTCTGTTTGATCGTTTCGTGGAATGAATTTCTGTTCGCGCTCGTGTTGACGCAAACGGATGCGGCGATGACGTTACCGGTCGGAATTGCGGGCCGCGTGACGCAGTATGAGATCAAGTGGGGCGTGATGAGCGCGGCGGGCGCAGTGGCGATGATGCCGATTTTGGTGTTTGCGCTCGCGATGCAACGGTATCTGGTGCGGGGATTGTCGTTAGGAGCTGTGAAGGGTTAAGACTCACGAACTAAATGGGAATTAGGTTTCAAAACGTCGCGAAGGCCTTTGGCGACACGAAAGTCGTTGACGATCTCTCGCTGGAGATCGCCGACGGTGAGTTTGTCGTGTTGCTTGGTCCGTCTGGTTGCGGTAAGACGACGACGTTGCGAATGCTCGCGGGCCTCGAGACAGTCAGCAGCGGCGAGATTTACATCGGAGACCAACGCATCAACGACGTTCCGACGCAACAACGCGATCTCGCCATGGTGTTTCAGAGTTATGCGCTATATCCGCACATGAGTATCGCCGAGAATATTGCTTACCCGTTGCGGGTGCGCAAACTGCCGCGGGATGAACGCGAGAAGCGGGTAGCGAGCGTCGCAAAATTGTTGGAGATCGAGTCGCTACTCGATCGCAAACCCAGGCAATTATCAGGAGGTGAGCGACAGCGCGTCGCGCTGGCGCGCGCGATTGTGCGTGAGCCGCGCGCTTATTTGATGGACGAGCCACTCTCGAATCTCGACGCGCGTTTGCGCGTGCAGATGCGCGGTGAGCTGAAACGTCTGCAACACCAGCTCGGGACCACCACGATCTACGTCACTCACGATCAGGCAGAAGCGATGACGTTAGCTTCGCGCGTTGCCGTGATGAAGAAAGGACGGCTACAGCAGTTTGACACGCCGCTAAACATCTACAACCGCCCGGCGAATCGCTTTGTCGCGGAGTTCGTCGGCAGCCCGAGCATGAACTTCGTCGAAGGAACTATCGACCGTGGAACCTTCGTGGGCGCAGAGATCAAGTTTCCGGTAAATAGATCCGGCGGGCACGTCACGATGGGGATCCGCCCCGAACACATCCACGTTCTCACACAACCGCAGGACGATGCGATTCCGGCAAAGGTTTACGTTACTGAATTGATGGGAAACGAGACTTTCGTGTTTCTAACGGTTGGTCCGCACAAACTGATCGCCCGTGCGCCGGCGGACTTTCGCGCCGAGGTCGAGAGCACGGTGTGGCTGCGGCTGGAAGTCGAGAAGGCGCACTTCTTCCCAAAAGAGAAATCCACAGATTACCCAGAGTAAAACGAGGTCTGCGTAATCTGTGGATGGATTTAGCGCGCGCGCGTTACGACGCGCTCTTCGCGGCCGTATCAGTCGCCGCGGTTTGCTGTTTATTCGGTTGCGGCGTAATCCGCAGGTACGGTTTCGGTGCTCTCCAGCCGCCCGGGAACTTCTCCTTCGCAGCTTCATCCGAAAGCGCCGGCACGATGATCACGTCGTCGCCGTCTTTCCAATTCACCGGCGTCGCCACACTGTACTTCGCCGTCAACTGAAGAGAATCGATAACGCGCAGAATCTCTTCGAAGTTGCGGCCGGTGCTGGCGGGATAGGTAATCATCAACTTGATTTTCTTGTCTGGGCCGATGACGAACACGGAGCGCACGGTGAAGATGTCGCTAATCTCCGGGTGGATCATGTCGTACAGTTCGGCGATCTTGTGGTCCGGGTCGGCGATCACGGGGAAATTAAGTTCCGCTCCCTGCGTTTCCTTAATGTCCTCGGCCCACCGTTTGTGCGAATCAGTGGGATCGACGCTCAGACCGATCACTTTCACCCCGCGCTTGTCGAAGTCAGGCTTCGAGCGGGCCACGTAGCCAAGCTCCGTGGTGCAAACCGGCGTGAAGTCCTTTGGGTGGGAAAACAAAACCGCCCAGCTATCACCAATCCATTCGTGAAAACGGATGGGGCCTTCCGTCGTATCTGCCGTGAAATCGGGTGCTATGTCGCCTAATCTTAGAGCCATTGTTGTCTCCTTTGCTGTCGAAAAAACCATGCCCGGTCACAAGACCAGGTCGATAAGGTTGCAGATTTGGTTTACGGACGCTTTTACAACTAATGCCGCGGCAAGTCAAACGAAGTGCGCGCGATTGCCCGTGTTATGCTTTGTCTAACTATGCGCATAGCACTGAATGGGGCAACCACCATGCAGGCTGACCTGGACACGGACTTTCAGGCAGCTAAAACAGCAGGCTTCGACTACCTCGAAATCTGGGCCGCAAAACTCCAAACATTTCTGCACCACCGGACCACCCGCGAGCTCAACGAGCTAATTGCGAAGGGCGGCGTGCCGCCGTTAAGTATCAACTCTATCGAACACGTAACGTTTTGCGATTCGCTCACGTGGGACGGACTCAAAGGACAGTGTGCGGAGTTGAGTCAGGTGGCGGAAAAGATCAATTGTCCGTTCATCGTGGTGGTCCCCAGTCCTTTGCCCGACGGCGGCGCAACGCGCGAGGAAGTGATCGCCGAATCCGTCCGCGCGCTGCGCGAGCTCTGCGATATCGCGGCGCGGCATAACGTGTCGCTGGCCTTCGAGTTTCTGGGCCAACCGGATTGCAGCGTGCCGACACTCGACCTCGCCCACGACATCGTGCGCGCTACCGACCGAAAGAACCTCGGCCTCGTAATCGATAGTTTTCATTTGTACGCGGGCGGCTCGACGATCGAGTT
>DASUOZ010000214.1:0-5627 GCA_036276375.1 Pyrinomonadaceae bacterium
CGAGCCCAGCTCGGCAACGGGAACGATCACCAATGACGACGTGGTCGTGAGTGTGGCGGTATCACCGGCAGCGGTAGATGAAGATGGTCCAACGAATCTCGTCTACACGTTCACACGTAACGACGCGGCCGGCGCGCTGACAGTCAACTTCTCGATCGGCGGCACGGGTACGTTCAACACTGACTACACACAGACCGGCGCGGCTACGTTCGTTCCGCCCAACGGCACGGTGAGCTTTGCCGATGGATCGTTGACGACTACGGTGACCATCGATCCGGTGGCGGACAACATGGTCGAGCCGGATGAAACAGTCACGCTGACGGTAGTTGCCGGCGCAGGCTACGGCGTTGGTTCTCCCAGCTCGGCTACAGGTACGATCACAAACGACGACACTGACATCTCGGTGGCAGTCGCTCCATCAGCAGTGGACGAGGACGGTGCTGCCAACCTTGTCTACACGTTCACACGCACCGGCGTCACCGCAGGTGCGCTGACGGCTAACTTCACGATCGACGGCACCGCCACGTTCAATACCGACTACACGCAGACGGGCGCGGCCATGTTTACACCGCCCAATGGCACGGTCGACTTCGCGGCCGGTAGTTCCACGGCAACGGTGACGGTCGATCCAACTGCGGATACAACAGTGGAGCCTGACGAAACTGTGACTCTGGCAGTCGCGCCGGGCACCGGTTACAACGTCGCCGCGATGAACAACTCGGCGACGGGAACGATCACCAACGACGACACGGATGTTTCAGTCGCCGTTGCTCCCTTGTCGGTTCTCGAAGATGGCGCCCCGAATCTCGTCTACACGTTCACTCGTGCGGGCGTGACCAGCGGTCCTTTGACGGTGAACTTCAACATCGGAGGCACGGCCACGTTCAGCACCGACTACACGCAGGTGGGTGCGGCGACATTCGTGCCGCCCAACGGCACGGTGGCGTTCAGCGCGGGTAATTCGACCGCGACGGTGACGGTCAATCCGACGGCGGACATGAATTCCGAGCCGGATGAAACCGTGATCCTGACGGTGGCGGCAGGCACGGGCTACAACGTAGGCACGCCCAGCTCAGCCACCGGAACGATCCTGAATGACGACGCAGCCGACGTGGAGATCACGGGCAAGACTGATACTCCCGATCCGGTCTGCGTGGGCGCGAACATCACCTACACCATCGGCTTCCGAAACAACAGTGCCGGACCAGCCGTTAACGCGAAGGTGACAGACACCATTCCTGCCAACACGACGTTCGTCTCGGCGACTCTTCCGATGGGTTGGAGCCGGGCTGACTCGGTGGTGGTGGGTGGCACTGGAACGCTGATGTTCACCAAGGCGTCAGCCGCCGGTGGCGAGACGGCCAGTTTCACGGTCGTCGTCAATGTCAACGTTGGCACGACTGGCGGAACGATCATCAGCAATACGGCAACTGCTTCGAGCGACTTCCCAGACGACGTTCCGGGCAACAACTCGAAGACGGCTACGACCACAGTGGATCCGACGCCGCCGGCCATCAATGGACTGTCGGCGGATCCGGCTTCGCTCTGGCCGAAGAATCACAAGCTGCGTGATGTCACGATCAACTACTCGGCCACAGACGCTTGCGGTGGCGTGAACTGTCAGATCACAGACATCACGAGCAACGAGCCGGTTAATGGAACCGGTGATGGTGATACTTCGCCTGACTGGGAGTTCGTCGATGAGCACCACGTTCGCCTGCGCGCTGAAAGCGCCGGAGGCAGCGTTGGTCGCATCTACACGATCACCGTCACCTGCACCGACTCGGCTGGTAACGTGACAACGAAGACGGTCGAGGTCCACGTTGGACATAACATCATCACTCCAACGAGTGGCACGGCGTTCAAGGTAAATACGGCAGTCACGTTCACCGGCACGTTCTGGGATGTCCCCGGACGGAAGCACACGGCAGTGTGGCAGTTCGACGATCTCACGACCGGCGCGACTATCACTGAACCGGTCGGTTCGAAGAACGGCATCGCCAAGGGCACCTACACCTTCAAGGATCCCGGCGTCTACAAGGTCACACTCAAGGTGACTGACAACACCGGCGTGACGAGTTGGGTGGACACGCAGGACGACGTGGAGTCGCTTATCGTCATCTACGATCCTGCGTCCGGGTACACCATCGGCGGTGGCTTCATCTATTCACCGTTGGGAGCGTTGCTTTCCGATCCGGCCGCGGCCGGGAAGATGACGTTTGGTTACAACTCCAAGTTCTTCAAGGGGGCGACTAATCCTAAAGGCGAGTCGCAGTTTGACTTCTTGCTTGGAAACTTCGAGTTCAACGCTCTGAATTACGAGTACCTGGTGATCGACAAGGCGCGCGCCCAGTTCAAAGGATTCGGAAAGATCAACGGCGTCTCAGGCTACGAGTTCATCGTGACAGTGATCGATGGAAATCTGCCTGGAGGCGGCGGAGTCGATAAGTTCCGAATCAAGATCTGGGAGAAGGTGACCGGCGTACTTGTCTACGACAACCAACCGGGCTCCAGCGATGCGTCTGATCCGGTGATGCCGATTGGACCAGGCGGCGATATCAGCATCAAGAAGTAACGAGGAACTGACAACTCAGCAGCAACCAGTTAGCCACGGCTAGCTGGTTGCTCGTTTTTTTGTGGCATTCTTCACGAGCAAAACCTATACCCACCAACGGTTTTTGAGCTACAATGTCGCCCGTTGAACGGCCGGGTGTCCCTCCGGCCATTCGCGCCATTCATACAGGGTCTTCAGAAACTCCGAAACGTCCGAAAAATCGTTCTGCCTTTCTCAAACAAGGAGCTCCATGTCTCTGCGCCTTCAAGCTAAGACTAACTCGCGTTTTAGATTAACTCTTTCCTACAGATTCCTTTTCATTTCTCTAGTTGCGACGCTCGTATTGGTAGGAGTCGGAATTTCAAACTCCTCAGCGGTGAAGAGCACGCTCTCCGCTATAGCAGGTAGCTCAGACCGTGGTGCGTCCATAAAAACTCCCGGAGCGGTTACGGTCCATGCCGCCGGTCGTGGTAGGCCCTTTTTAAATCTGCAAGATGGACGCGAAATGAGCGTCAACTACCGCGGAGAGCCAAGCGCGGTGGCGGCTTTGCAGAATAATGCCGCCCAGGCGCGGGCCCTGGCAGCAGCGGATTTCGATCGCAACGGAACACCGGATGTCGTCGCGGGCTTTGCTTTCAACGGCGCCGGCATGATCACGCTTCAGCGTGGCAATCCGGACGCGTTTGCTCCCGCTGACGATTCAGTGTTTGCGCGGATGCAGCAGGGCTACAACCCCGATTCGCTGCTCCCCGGCGCTGATGTTTACGCGGTGCCCGTCTCGCCTGATTTTCTGATCACAGGCAACTTCACTCACGACAGTGAAAAGGACGTTTTGTTTGCTGCGAAAGGCGGCGCGCTCTACCTGATGGCGGGCGACGGCTCAGGCCGCCTCGGTGCTCCGCAACAGATCGATTTGCCGGGACCAGTGACGGCGTTGGGCGCCGGAGAGTTTCGCGCGGCTGACGGTTTCACTGATGTGGCGGTGGGCGTTTCGGGACCGGGTGGCGACTTGTTGTTGATATTTGACGGCGCCGACGGATTGTCGGACGCATTAGCCCAATACCAGTTGTCGCAACCGGCGACCGGAATTGAGTTTGGCGGTTTAGACGACGATTCATACATCGACGTCGCCGTTTCGGCCGGCAGCGAAATACTCGTCGTGCACGGCTGGGGTCGCCGAGAACAGATCGCCGGAGTTTCGCGCGAAGAGCGGATCGATGTTGGAGCAGGCGTGCGCGGACTCGCGCTGGGTGAGTTTACCTGGGATCGAGACGGACGCAGCGAGCTCGCGGCGTTGACCAGCGACGGAGCGGTCCAGATCGTTCAGAACGCAAAACTCGACACTCGCTCGTTTTCCGAAGGAGAAGCTGCGCAACGAACCAGAGGCAAGCTTCGTCCGCAACCGGCTTCAACCAATGTGGACATCGAAGCACTGCCGAGTTGGCGACCCGGAAAATCAGCGGGCTGGGCCAACTCGAGCAAGTTCCTCGTGAGCTCTACGGAAGTGAGTTCGGCTTCCGCAAAACCGTTGCTCCGCACGAATCTCTCTTATCGCGAGACGGATGATCTGATGTTGATGGGTGGTGGGGGTCAGTCCAAGATTCAGATCATGCGCTCGATTGCTCCGAGTGAACAGGAGTTGGCCGAAGTGTCTGCCGCGGTCACCTCGGAGGGTTTAGCAACTACGACTTTGGACGCGGAGAGCGCGCCGGTTGCAGTATTGACGCTTCCGAAAAAGCTGAATGGTTTCACTGATGTCGTGATGCTCAACAGCGGGGGCACTGATTTGGCTATCGTGCCGAATGCCCCGAACACCACGATTACAGTTGATAGAACTGACGATCCTTCCGGCGCCGGATTGACTGCGGCGTCCGCGTGTACGGCTGCTGCGAATGACTGTAGTCTTCGTGGCGCTCTCCAGTTTGCGAATAACGGCGCCAACAACAACACCACGATCAGCCTTCCGGCAAACACTTACATCCTCTCCATCAACGGCAGCAGCGCCGGCGGCTGTGACGGCAACGCTGTCGGTGACCTTGGCGCCAACCAGACCATGTCGATCATCGGCGCGGGCGCCGCGACCACGATCATCCGGCAGACCGGAACCGGACCAGCAAACGACGGCGACCGCGTGATGTGCATGAATGAGCCCTTCACGCTGGATCTGATCTACAACTTCTCAGGTTTTACGATGGTCGGAGGTCGCGATGGTACGGCAGCCGGAACAGGCACGGCCCTCGGCGGCGGCGGCATCATCGGCGGTGAGAAGGGCAACGTACTGACGCTGACGAATGTGGTGCTCGCCAACAACCAGGTAACGGTACTCGGCAGCGCCAACATCGGCGGTGGCGGTATTCAATGGACCGGCGGTGACCTGAACATCACGAACTGTACGCTTGGCGGTTCGGCTGCACCCGGCGCCTATGCGGACCGGACCAGCACTAACACCGCAAACTTGCAGGCCGGCAGCGGCGGCGGCGTGATGTTTACTCCGTCAGCGCCCGCACACACGGCGGCTACAGGAATTCTGACCGTTAGCGGCTCCACATTTAGCCGTAATACCGCGGGTTCTATCAGTGCGGGTGGCGCTGGTGCGGATGTACTGGTGTTTGCCTTCGCGGCGCCCGGTGGCATCGGTACCGGTTCCGCCACCATCGGCACTTCGACTTTCCAGAATAACCAGGCAAACCCCGGGAATGGCGGCGGACTCCTGGTGGAGTCTCTTGCGACCACCGTAGCCACCACGAGTTTCACGAACAATTCAGCCGGAAACCGCGGCGGCGGTGTTTTCGTCGGCGGCGCGAGTTTGCTGTTGAACGGCACGACTCCCAGTATCACGTTTACGGGAAACACGGCGACCAACGGCGGCAGTAGTGTGTCTACTTCCTCGGCGGTTACGGTGTCCGGTACGAACACCACGATCGGCGGCGATATCGAGGTCAACACGCTCGGCTCGTGGACCAACAACGCCGGTAGTACGCTCGCGCCCACCAACGTGGTGGTCACGGGCGGCACCTTCAACATGAACAACAGCACGATGAACGTTAGCGGCAACCTGACGATTGGTCCCGGA
>DASUOZ010000215.1:0-2726 GCA_036276375.1 Pyrinomonadaceae bacterium
CGCTCGCCGCGTTCACCGGCTTCGTTGATCATGCGATACAGATCGCTTTGCGGAATCGTCGGCATCTGTTTGTGCTTGGTGTTTTCCCTTCGCTGAGATAGTTTACGTCAGCGCAAGACTGTTTGCCACGGCTGAGCACGCAAAGCTCTCTTGCGAAACCGCTTATAAAAACTACTTTTATCTCAGCAAAGGAAACCTCCCATGGCGACAATCCCCAACGTCCATCGGCGTATCAGCGACCGGCCGCTGTATTTACTGGCAGCGGTCATCGTGCCGCTGGTCGTGCTGGCTGGCTTTGCCCGCACTTACTATCTGAAAGGCTTCTTCGCAACTCCCGCGATGCCGAGCTTTTTGGTTCACCTGCACGGTATCGTGATGACCGCGTGGGTAGTCCTGTTCATCGTGCAGGTGACGCTCGTCGCCAAGCGACGCACAAAGACGCATCAGCGTCTCGGTATACTCGGCGCCGGTCTCGCTGCGCTCGTGTTTGTTGTCGGCATACTGACTGGTCTTTACGCCGCCGCTCGGTTTGTTAACGATCCCAGTCTGGTACCGGCTGGTGGTCCACCGCCGTTACCGTTTCTAATCATTCCCCTCGGCGATATGGTGATCTTCGCGATTCTTATCACCGCGGCGCTCCATTACCGCAAGCGTCTGGACGTTCACAAACGGCTGATGCTGCTCGCGGCAATAAACATCATGACGCCGGCCATCGCGCGCATTCCGCTCGGGTTTATCGTAAATGGTGGGCCACTGGCGTTTTTTGGTTTGACGGATCTTTGTCTGATCGGGTTCGTGGCGTTCGACACGATTCGTCACCGGCGACTGCATCCGGCGTTTCTGTGGGGCGGGTTGTTTTTAATCATCATGCAGCCGCTACGCCTTCTGATTGCGCCGACGGACGCATGGATCAGCTTCGCCGCGGCGCTGGTGCGCCTGGTGCAGTGACACACGTTGTTGCTAGTGAAACAGGTTGTTCAGATCCGTTCCCGATGCGGCGCCGGCAAAACCTTCGAACGTGCCTTCAGTTGCGAGCTCGCTTGCGGCACGAATGAATGCGCCCCACGCAACGCGTGCTAAGCCCGAACCGACCGAGATCCGGCGTACGCCGAGATCGGCGAGTCGTGCAACGGTCAGGTTTGGATCGGGTCGCGAGACGAGCACGTTCACCGGCTTTGGCGCGACTGCCTGCACGATTGCTGAGATTTCAGTTGGGTTGGGTACTACCATCGGAGCGAACAGACAGTCGGCTCCAGCCTCGGCGTAAGCAGTCAGGCGTTTTATCGACGTCGCAAACGGATCGCTGTCGCCGACGAGCCAGGCCTCGCAACGCGCAGTCAACACAACCGGTTCGCCTGACTCGTCAATGGCCTTACGCGCGGCTTTGACTCTTTCAATGGCGAGATCGAAATCGTAGAGCGGTTTGCGCTCATCGCCCGTCGAGTCTTCAATGGAAAGACCAGCAACGCCGGTCGCGACACAAAGCGCAACGTTCTCCGCGACTCCTTCGGGCTCGTCGGCATGACCATTCTGAAAATCGCCGTTGACGGGCAACGGCGTAGCGTTGACGATCTCGCTGAAGTGCTGGAGCACTGTGTCGCGCCGAACGTAGCGAATGTCGTCGGGCATGGCGCGGCTGAACGCGAAACCGGACGACGTCGTGGCGAGAGCCTTGAAGCCGAGGTGACGCAGGTAAGCGGCACTGCCAACGTCCCACGGATTAGGTATCACGAAGCAGCCGGACTCATGAAGTTCTCGGAATCTCTCAATTACGTATCGCATGGCGCGAATCGTAGCAGAAAGGAATCTATGAAGACACTTATAGCGAGCGTGGTTTTGTTTCTGATGCTGGCGTCGACGGCAGTAGCGCAAACAGCGCCTGACGCCGCGGAGTTGACCAAGTTGCTAAACGACTTTCTCGCGGGGGCTTCGCGGAACGATCCAGCGGTGCACGATCGCTTCTGGGCCGAAGACCTGATCTACACGCGCTCGGCCGGACGTCGCGTCAGTAAAGCCGACATCATGCGCGACCTGAAATCCGCGCCCGCTCCGAAACCCGAGGATCCGAAAACTGTTTACAGCGCGGAAGACATTCGCATCCAGCAATACGGCGACACTGCGATCGTCGCGTTTCGCCTCGTCGGCACCACCGAAACAGATGGCGCGAAGCAAGTGCAGAACCTTCTCAACAGCGGCACGTTTCTCAAACGCAACGGCAAGTGGCAAGTCGTGAACTGGCAGTCGACGCGCATGCCGCGCACTGAAGAGGAGAACAAAGCGGACGTCGCCGCAGTTGTGGCTGCTTTCATTCCGGCTTTGGTCGATGGCAATGTCAAACGACTGCGCGCGTTAACAGACCCGGCGATCGTTCTGACGGACAACCGTGCAAGAATTCCCTGGAAACTTATCCTTGAAGGTATTCCGGTCGCGACGAAAGGACCAAGACCAGAACCGGTGACGCGATCCATTAACGTCTACGGCGACACAGCAGTTGTTCAGACTGAATGGAAGCGTGAGACGGGTCCAAATCCGGGGATGGTACTGTCTACGATGACACTGGTAAACCAGGGCGGCGCCTGGAAGATCGTAGCCATTCACTCCAGCGACTAACTATGGTTGTTGGTCGGGCTTCTTCCTGGGACGAGATTCGCCTGAGGCAGCATTGATCTCCATCTGTTCACGGCGCTGTTGAAGTTTTGCGCGCAAAAGATCCACCTCGTTATCGG
>DASUOZ010000216.1:0-11185 GCA_036276375.1 Pyrinomonadaceae bacterium
ACGCGTGATTCGTGAAGACGGGCGTCCGATCACGTTTTGGGAAGCGTGCGTACGCAATCTGCTGCGCACTTTCGACATGATGCCCGCGCCGTTCTACTCGATCGGATTGATCTGCGTGTTTGTGAACGGCCGTGATCAGCGCGTCGGCGATATGGTTGCCGGCACCGTCGTCGTGCGCGAACGCGAAGCGGAAGCGCCGCGGTTTGCGCAGGTCTTCGCGAGCCCCGTCAGCGATCCGGCGTTACGACGTTCTTTCAAACCGGTTGACTTCACCGGGAGCCTCAACAGTTTGACGGAAGCCGAGATTCAAGTGGTCGAAACGTTTCTGCGTCGCCGCTGGGATCTGGAAGACGTGCCGCGGCAATGGATGGCGTGGCGGGTCGCGTTACCGATACTTTACAAACTCAGGCCCACTTACGACCTCGCCACTTTCACGTACGAAGGCTTCCTCGAAGAACTCCTGCATCGCTATCTGCGCGAGCACCGGTTCAGCACCAATTAGTTTTACAGTCCGGTCTCAACCACGACGAGGAATCGTGAACCGTGGTCCGTGTAGATGACGAACTTTTCGTCACTGGACCAACACGGGTGTAGATAGGTGTAGTAGACGTCAACCGGGATTCTTACGGGTTTACCGACCCGAACGATATCCGGGACTGACATGATCTCGTGGTATCGCTGTCCGAGAGCCAGGTCCGGGGAGAAAGGCAGGATCGACGCGACCGCTGGACCGGCCGCCGAATGCACGGCAATCCACTTACCGCTGGGCGATCTTAATTCATCGAGTGGGATTCCGCCGGCGGTAGGAATTTCGCGTTCTCCGGCGAACAGTTTGTGTTGTCGATCGTCACGGCGCAACACGGAAGTGGCTCCCGTTTGTTGAGCCCCACAATGGCCGACGGAGCCGCGGGCTTTCTCCCACTCAGCCTCCCCGATTTCGTTGAGAGCACGCGTCCGCAGGTCGTACCAGTAAACAGTTTTCAGGTCCGTATGCTTGAGAAGCAAAGCGCCTCCCGCTTCGGTCTCGCGACGAAGCATCAGTCGTTCGCCTTCAAATTCGTTGAGGGCTCTGAACTCCCACGCCACCGTCTTTAACAGCGGCACGTCTCCGCGTTCAGGCCAAACCTTCAACCACACGTAAACGCCGAGCGACAACAGGATAACCACGACTACTGCGGCGGCGATTAGCATCAAACGGCGTCTGGTTGCGAACATCTAATCTGTTTTGCTAGCCTTCAAGGTTTTGCTCAGCAGGAGATTGTAAACTGAAGGACATAAGAAATGAGTAAGGAAGTTTTCATACTGGGCGGCAAGCGCACGCCTATGGGCGAATATGTCGGCGTGTTGAAGGATATTTCGGCGATCGATCTCGGCGCGGTCGCCGCTCGCGGCGCACTTGAAGCCACGCGCGTGAAGCCCGAGGAGATCGATCACACGATCATGGGTAATGCTCTGCAAACCTCAGGCGACGCGATTTACGGCGCGCGTCACGTCGCGCTTAAGGCGGGTGTCCCGTTCGAGCGTCCGGCGTTAACCGTAAATCGACTCTGCGGCAGCGGTATTCAGTCGATCATTTCCGGCGCGCACATGCTGCAACTCGGCGAAGCGCAGTCGTGCCTGGTTGGCGGCATGGAATCGATGTCGCAGGCTCCGCACGTGATTCGCGGCGCGCGTTCCGGTTTCGCGCTCGGACAGGGAAAACTCGAAGACAGTTTGATGGTGGCGTTGCTCGACACGTACTGCAACACGCCGATGGCGGGCACGGCTGAAAACCTGGCGCGCAAGTTTGAGATCGCGCGTGAGGAACAGGACAAGTATGCGTTGCGTTCGCAGCAGGAAGCGAAGCGCGCGCTGGATGCCGGTTTTCTCGCGGAAGAGATTGTTCCCGTCGAAGTGAAGTCGAGGAAGGGCAGTCAACTTGTCGAGCACGACGATCATCCGCGACCGGAAACAACGCTTGAGGGTCTCGCGAAACTGAAACCCGCCTTTGCCAAGGATGGATTCGTGACCGCCGGAAACGCATCCGGCATCGTCGACGGCGCGGCTGCGCTCGTGATCGCGAGTGAAGAATTTGTGAAGCAACGCGACCTGAAGCCGATGGGGCGGATTGTCAGTTGGGCCTACGCCGGTGTGGAACCGGAGATCATGGGCATTGGGCCTGTCCCCGCGTCGCGTGCAGCGCTCGCAAAGGCCGGCTTATCGCTCAACGACATCGATCTGGTGGAAGTCAACGAAGCTTTTGCGGCGCAGTACCTGGCGGTGGAAAGAGAGCTGGGACTGGATCGGTCCCGAACCAACGTCAACGGCGGCGCGATCGCGCTCGGTCATCCGCTGGGCGCAACCGGCACACGGCTGGTTTTAACGTTGCTGCACGAGCTGCACCGGCGCAACGGTCGTTACGGACTGGCGACAGCTTGCATCGGCGGCGGCCAGGGTATCGCGATGATCGTGGAGCGCGTGTAGGCGGACGGGTTTCCAAGAATTCGAATAAATCCAAATTCTTGAGTGAGTTTGGTTGGATCACGCGGCCCGTTAATTTAGTTAAATATTGGGATAAATCGTGTTGTCCGTGACCGTAACGGAAGGCACGCGTATTGCGAATTTCCCAGTTGATAACGGACGGGTCCGCGTTGCTATTTGTCCGCTCACAATTTCACGAAGATTTAATAGCTTCAATCATGACTTAGACTTGCGGAGTGCGAGGCTGGCGTGATAGAAGCTGCGTCTTGCTTGAACGACCATTCGTCATTCCTTCTGAAGTTGATTCAGATGCACTCAACCTCGACTAAATCTCAGCGCTGCCCTCCGGGCTGACGCGCATTGGAACGTTAACTCATTGCCTAAGGAGTTCCCCAGTATGTCGAAGATTATAAAGTTTTCTTGTGCAGGCCTGCTTGTGCTCGCCTTCTGCGCTATCTCTTTTGCGCAGTCGACGACCACCGGTGCAATAGGCGGCGTAGTTAGTAACCCAAATAAGGAGGTTGTGCCCGGCGCAGAGGTGACGGTCAAAAACCTCGGAACGAACAAGGAAGATACGGCTACCACCGATGACACCGGACGTTTCAAAGTCGCCAACTTGCAGCCGGGGAGATACTCCGTAACGGTCAACTCGTCTGGTTTTAGTCCAATGACCAACGAGAACGTGATCGTGGAAATCGGCCGCGAGACGCCGCTTGAGATTTCGCTCTCGGTCGGTCCGATTACCGGGTCAGTCGACGTCAGCGCTGAAGCGCCCGTCATCAACACCACGCAGCAGGACTTCTCGACGAACATCAACCAGACCTCGATCAACGAGCTGCCCATCAACGGACGCCGTTGGTCCAACTTCGCCCTGCTCACGCCGGGCGCTGTGCCCGACGGAACGTTTGGTTTGATCAGCTTCCGCGGTATCTCCGGTCTGCTTAACAACAACACGATCGATGGCGGCGACAACAACCAGGCGTTCTTCGCCGAAGAGCGCGGCCGCACGCGTATCAGCTACTCGATCAGCCAGGCAGCCATCCGCGAGTTTCAGGTCAACACTTCCAGCTACTCAGCCGAGTACGGACGTTCCGCGGGCGGCGTGGTCAACGCGATCACCAAAAGCGGTACGAACGATTTCCACGGCGGTGTTTTCTACTATCAGCGCAACAACAAATGGGGCGCTCGCAACCCGCTCGCGACGCGCACGGAGTTGATCAACGGAGTCTTCACGCCGGTCGGCTACAAACCGAAGGACGTGCGCCATCAGTTTGGCGGCACGATTGGCGGTCCAATCGTCAAAGACAAAGCCTTTTTCTTCTTCAGCTACGATCAGCAGAAACGGAATTTCCCGGGCCTGGCGATCTTCTCCAGCGGCAGCTTCCTGAACCTGAGCAGCACGACCCGCAACAACATCGTTGCGCGCGGCGTGTCTTCAGCGCAGGTCGACAACGCCCTTAACTTCCTCCGGAGCCTTTCCGGTCCGGTGCCCCGCACGGGCGATCAGAAACTATTCCTGCCCAAGGTTGATTGGGTAATCAACGACAAGAACACGCTGACCGTCAGCTATAACCGCTTGCGTTGGGAATCACCCGCAGGCATTCAGACGCAGGCGACCAACACCCGCGCGGTCGACAACTTCGGCGACGACTTTGTCGAGATCGACGCGGTTAACGTGAAGCTCGCTTCGACCATCACACCGACCCTCCTGAACGAGTTTCGTATGCAGTGGGGCCGCGACAAGGAGACCCAGTTCAGCCAGCCGCCGAGCCCCGGCGCGCCGACGAACGCTCCCGGTGGCCGTTCACCGCAGACCTTCATTCAGAACGGTCTTTCGTTCGGTATGCCCGACTTCCTCGAGCGCGCTGCGTTCCCGGATGAACGGAGATGGCAGTTTGCCGATACCGTCACGGCGACTCGCGGTAATCACACCCTGAAGTTCGGCGGCGACCTGAACTTCGTTAAGGACGACATTAACAACCTGCGTTTCCTTGGTGGTGAGTTCAACTACACCGGCGCCAACGGCTTGCCGGACTTCATCGTTGACTACACCAACTGGGTCACCAACGGCGGCATTCGCTCATTGGTTCCCAACGCCGATGGCATGCCGAACACAGGCGACGAGAGTCGTGGACTCTGCGTCGGCTCCACTCGTCGCGCCGGCAAATGTTACGCGGGTAACTTCAACCAGGGCTTCGGTGTTCTCGGCATCACGATGGAGACCACCGATTTCAACTTCTTCGTTCAGGACGATTGGCGCGTGACCCCGCGGTTAACTTTGAACTTCGGTGTGCGTTACGAATACCAGCTCAATCCTGATCCGGTTAACGTCAATCCGCTGCTGCCGCAAACAGGCAACAAAGTTGACGACAAAAACAACATCGGACCACGCATCGGTTTTGCGTATGACCTGACCGGCGACGGCAAGACGAGTCTCCGAGGTGGCTGGGGCTTGTACTACGGCCGCGTCATCAACTCGACCGTTTACAACTCGCTCGTCAACACCGGCGTCGGCATCGATCGCGGCCAGCGCCAGTTCACGACCAGCGCGAACAACCTGCCCGCGGCGTGTACGCAGGCGATGCCCGCGCTCAACGCAAACGATTGCGGACTCTTACCGATCTTCCCGAACCTGCTGCCGTCGTCCAACCCGCCCGTTGGTGCGATTCAGTTCTTCGACGATGATTTCCAGCTCCCGCAGATACATCAGTGGGACTTCATCTTCGAGCGTGAGATCACGAGAAACACCGTCGTCTCGGCTTCGTATCTCGGCAGCTTCGGCAACTCCTTGCCAAACTTCGTCGATACCAACCTGCCGCAGGCGCGACGGCTCGTGTCGCTGAACGTCGTCGGTGGACCGTTTGCCGGTACGACGTACCAGACTCCGATTTTCGTCGGCGCGAGACCTGACACGCGGTTTGCGCAGCTTACGGCAATCCGTAGCGACGTCCATTCGAAGTACCACGCCCTCGTGCTCCAGGCCAATCGCCGTCTGACGCAGGGCTTGCAGTTCCAGACGAACTACACGTTGTCGCGTGCTAATGACCTTGGTCAGAGCTCGGTCACGTTCACGACCAACAACCTGCCGTTCAACGCATTCAATCAGCAGGGTGAAGACGCGCTGTCGAACTTCGATCGCCGCCAGAAATTTGTGGCGAGTGTTGTCTACAGCCCGAACCCGTTTGCCGATGGCGCTGCCAAACACATCTTCAACGGTTGGACGTTTGCGCCAATCCTGAATGCGTTCTCCGGCCAGCGCTTTACGGGCAATGTTGGTGGCAGCATCGCGACCACGACCTTCGGTTTCGGTTCCCAGTGCGGAACCGCGAATGCCACGGCTGATTGCAATACGCCGGGTGGTGGTGTGAATGGTTCGGGTGGCGCCACGAGATTTGCGCTGGTCCCGCGCAACTTCTTCAAGCAACCGAACATTTGGTACGTTGACGCGCGGCTTTCACGTCGCTTCAGCATCACTGAAGGCACGAAGCTTGAATTCCTCGTCGAGGGCTTCAACGTTTTCAACCGCACGCAGGTTACGGGTGTGAACACCACGATCTATAACCTGTCGGGCAACACCCTGACCTTCAACGCTCCGTTCGGCAACACGACCGGCGCCGACAGCACCCTGTTCCGTGAGCGGCAGGTGCAGTTCGCAGCCCGCTTCGAGTTCTAAACGGCAGTCACTTCAATCCACAGATTACGCAGATTCGTCTGTGTAATCTGTGGATTCTTCTTTCCAGGCCTTCCACCCGCCCACCATCGAAAACACGTTTGTGTAACCCATCTTTTGTAGTGAATCTACGGCCAAAGCTGAGCGGTAACCGCCGCCGCAGTAGAGAATCAGCTCGGTGTCTTTGTCCGGCACGGTCCGCTCGATGTCGCGTTCGATGATGCCTTTGCCGAGGTGAATCGCGCCGGTGGCGTGAGCGGCGTCCCATTCGTTGTCCTCGCGCACATCGATCAGTTTTGCGTCTTTGTTTTCGCGCATTCGCTTTTCGGTTTCAGCGACGGATACTTCGCGAACCCGCGTCTTGGCGTCGTTAACAATCTTTAGAAAGCCTTCAGTATGTTCCATGTGACGTTCCTCATCTAACGTGGTTTTGGTCAAGGGCTTGCGAATGATTATAATGCCCGGTCTTTTAACACTTATCACTGGTCTAAGAGGGGATTCCTACAAAATTGGCAGACGAACAGTTTGACGTAACGATTATTGGCAGCGGTCCCGGAGGTTACGTAGCCGCAATTCGCGCCGGTCAGTTGGGACTGAAGGCCGCAATCGTTGAAAAGGATACCCGCCTGGGCGGCACGTGTACGCTGCGTGGTTGTATTCCGACGAAGCAGATGTTGATGTCGGCGCACGTTTTCGAGCAGATGCAGCGCGCAGCGGATTTTGGTGTGCAGGCGTCGGGGATTCAGCTCGCTTTTGCCGACGTGCAGAAGCGCAAAGACAAGGTCGTGCTGAAAAACTCGAAGGGCATCGAGTACCTGATGAAGAAAAACAAAGTGACGGTATTCAAAGGCACGGGCAAGCTGGCGCTGCCGGGCCGCGTTGAAGTCACCGATGCCGAGGGAAAAAAGCAGACGCTGCAAACGAAGAACATCATTATCGCCACGGGTTCCGTGGTGCGGCCGATTCCGGGTTTCGAAACTGACGGTAAGCAGGTCGTCAACAGCGATCACATTCTCGAGTTGAAGGAAGTGCCGAAGTCGTTGATCGTGATGGGCTGCGGCGCCGTAGGTGTTGAGTTTGCGTCCGTGTATTCGCGTTTTGGCGCGGACACTACGATTGTTGAATTGTTACCGCAGATCGTGCCGCTGGAAGATGAAGAAGTCTCAAAGGAACTCGAACGGAGTTTCCGCAAACGCGGCATCAAGTCGGTCGTCGGTACGAAACTCGAGAAGATGGAAAAAACGCCGGCCGGCGTGAAGGTCACGGGCAAGAACAGCAAAGGCGAGGCAGTGACGCTCGAAGCGGAGATGTTGCTGGTTGCCGTCGGCCGCATGCCTTACACGCAAGGGCTCGGACTGGAAGGAACGAAGGTCAAAGTCGAGAAGGGTTTTATTCAGGTCGACGAGTATCAGCAGACCGCAGAGAAGGGCGTGTATGCGATCGGCGACGTCGTGCCGACGCCTTTGTTGGCCCACCTCGCGTCAAAAGAGGGAATCGTCGCGGTCGAGCATATGGCCGGAAAGAAGGACGTGCGTCCGATCAATCTGCGGCTCGTGCCAAACTGCACCTACTGCGATCCGGAGATCGGCTCGGTTGGCCTGACTGAAGCGAAAGCGAAAGAACTGGGTTATGACGTGAAAGTCGGACGTTTTCCGTTCTCGGCTTCGGGTAAGGCGCGCATCATCGGCGAAGAAGAGGGTTTTGTAAAAGTGGTCAGCGAGAAGAAATACGACGAGATTCTCGGGGTGCACATCATCGGCCCGCATGCGACGGAGTTGATTGCTGAAGCGTGCGTGGCGATGCAGCTCGAATCGACTGCCGACGAGCTCGGCCGCACGATGCACGCGCATCCGACGATCTCCGAAGCCGTGATGGAAGCCGCCGAAGGCGTTCACGATCTCGCGGTGCATATCTAATCCACAGATTCCACAGATTACGTAGAACAATCTGTGTAATCTGTGGATGGTTTGCTTAACGTTTGAAATGCGTATCAATACAAAATTTGGCCCACGTAAAACGGAGAATGGTGAGCCGTTGACGTGTACGAGCGAAACCACGCTCAAGCCGGAACAACTGCTCGAGCTCTATCGCTATTTAAAACTGACGCGATTGGTCGAAGAACGTCTCGTTAATCTGTATCGCCAGACGAAAGTTGTCGGCGGAGTGTTTCGTTCGCTCGGCCAGGAAGCCACGGCCGTCGGGACGGCTTACGCGTTACAACCCGAGGATTTCATTACGCCGTTGATTCGCGATCTCGGCGCGGTGCTGGTCAAAGGCATTCGCCCGCGCGACATCTTCGCGCAGTACATGGCGAAGGCGTGGGGGCCGTCCGGCGGGCGCGATCTCAATATTCACTTCGGCGACATGGAGAAGGGCTTCATTGGTCCAATCTCGCATCTCGGCGACATGATCCCGGTCATGACCGGCATTCTGCTGGGTGGGCGGTTGCGGCAGAAGAAGTTCGTGGGCGTGGCTTACATTGGCGACGGCGGCATGAGCACCGGCGCGTTTCACGAAGGCTTGAACTTTGCCGCCGTGCAAAAGCTGCCGCTGATCGTGGTGGCTGAGCACAATCAGTATGCGTATTCGACGCCGACCAGCCTGCAAACCGCGGTAACGGATCTCGCGGAGAAAGCCGCGGGTTACGGCATACCGGCGCACATCGTCGACGGCAACGATGTGATTGCGTGTTACGAGGTGATGAAGAGCGCCGCCGACTATGCGCGCGGCGGCGGTGGCGCGGTGTTGATCGAAGCGAAAACTTATCGCCGCAAGGGACATGCGGAACACGATGATCAGCGTTACGTCGCGGCGGGTGAAATCGAGTGGTGGGAAAAGAACAACGATCCCGTCGATCGTTTTGAAAAGTACCTGCTCGAAAGCGGCGTCACGCAACAACAACTTGACGCGATTACGGCCGACGTCGTACGCGAGATCGATGAAGAAACCACCTGGGCCGAGTCGTCGCCGATGCCTGAACCCGAACAAGCCGCATACAACGTTTTCGATAACACGATCGTGCCGCCTGCGTTTCGACCGAAAGTATTGGAGTAGCCACAGACGGACACGGACAACGCGGACCAACAATTCAGTTCGTATCGTCCGTGGTAGTCCGTGGCAAAAAATTGAATGTCTACAACAGTTAAGAAGGAACATAAATCTGCGCGTCCGGAACGCGGCGGGCAGGCAACGCTGGTCGAGGCCATTCGCCAGGGAATCTGGGAAGAGATGGAACGCGACCCGACTGTGTTTGTGATTGGCGAAGACGTCGGCGTTTACGGCGGCGCTTTCAAAGTCACGGACGGCTTGATCGACCAGTTTGGCCAAGAGCGCGTGATCGACACGCCGATTTCGGAAGCCGCGATCGTTGGGGCGGCGTGTGGCGCGGCGTTGATGGGCATGCGTCCGGTAGCGGAGTTTCAGTTCATCGACTTCATCTCCGCCGGGTTTGATCTACTGACGAACTACGCCGCGAAGTGTCGTTATCGCTGGGGCGCGGGACTGCCGGCTGTGTTTCGTGGTCCATGCGGCTCGGGCGTGCGTTCCGGTCCGTTTCACTCGCTGAATGCGGAGTCGTTCTTTTTGAACACCGCGGGACTGAAGATCGTCGAACCAGCAACGGCGTACGATGCGAAGGGCCTGATCAAGGCCGCGATTCGCGATCCGGATCCGGTATTGTTTTTCGAGCACAAGAAGCTCTATCGCTTGCCGCGTTTACGCGAAGAGTTACCGGCTGATGATTACATCGTCGAGATTGGTAAAGCGCGCGTGGCTCGTTCCGGACGCGACCTGACGATCATTACCTTCGGCGCGATGGTCCTGACTGCGCTTGACGCGGCTGAAGAGCTCGAACGTGAAGGACTCGATATCGAAGTCGTCGACTTAAGAACATTGGCCCCGCTCGATAAAGCAACGATTCTCGCGAGCGTGAAGAAGACGAACAAGGCGATCGTGTTGCACGAGGCGTCGCGCACCGGAGGCATTGGCGGCGAGATTGCGGCGACGCTCGCGGAAGAGGCGTTTGAGTGGTTGGACGCGCCGTTAATTCGCGTGGCCTCGCTCGACACGCCCGTGCCTTATTCGCCGCCGCTCGAAGACTACTATTTGCCGCAGACGAAAGACGTGGTCCATGCGGCGCGCAAGCTTGCTGCTTACTGAACCGCAGATTACGCAGATTAGACGGAGACGAGATGAGTACTGAAGTGGTCATGCCGCAGATGGGCGAATCCATCGCGGAGGGAACGATTACGAAGTGGCTGAAAAAGGTCGGCGAACGCGTCGAACGTGACGAGCCGCTGTTCGAGATTTCGACTGACAAAGTCGACGCGGAGATTCCATCACCCGCGGCCGGAACGTTGACGGAGATTCGATTCAAGGAAGGCGACACGGTCGAGGTCAACACGGTAGTCGCGGTTTTGGACGGGAATGGTGCTGCACCATCCGTTAAATCCGTGTCTCCACAGCCCGCTGCGGTTGAACCGCCGCCGCCTTCAGCGCCGGCTCCGCCTCCACCTCCGCCGCCAGTCGAAACGAAACCAGCGCCCGCGCCACCGCCACCCGCGCCCGCTGCACCGGCGCCACCGGACAAAACGGCCGCGGAACCGACCGTCGAAGACTTGCGCCGCACAAAATCGAGTCCGCTGGTCCGCAAGATCGCGCAAGAGCACGGCGTCGATATTTCACAACTCGAAGGCACTGGTCTAAGTGGGCGTGTAACCAAGAACGACATTCTCAGCTTCATCGAATCCGGAACCGCCGCCGCACCACCGGCTCAACCACCAGCCGCGAGTGTTGCGCCCGCGCCTGCAGCCCCGCGGGAAATCGTCGCGCCACCGCCTCCGAAACCACAACTCGGCGATCGCGTCGAGCAGATGAGCGTCATGCGTAAGAAGATCGCGGAGCACATGGTCCTGTCGCGACGAACTTCAGCGCACGTCACCACTGTTTACGAGATCGACATGACGCGCATCGCGCGACTGCGCGATCAGCATCGCGACGAGTTCTACGAACGAACCGGGACCAAGCTCACGTACATGCCGTTTATTTTCGAAGCTG
>DASUOZ010000217.1:0-6754 GCA_036276375.1 Pyrinomonadaceae bacterium
GAGCGAAGGCCAGGAAATCCTGGTCCAGATCGCGAAAGAGCCGATCGCCAAGAAGGGAGCGCGCATCACGTCGCACATCGCGCTGCCGGGCCGGTTCCTCGTTTACATGCCGACCGTCGAACATGTCGGCGTGTCGCGCAAGATCGAATCCGACAACGAGCGTCATCGGCTGCGCAAGTTGATCCAGACGATTCGGGCTGAAGAAGATGTGCCGTCCGGTGGTTTCATCGTACGCACGGCGGGCGTCGGCATCAGCGAGAAAGAGTTGCGCGAAGACGTGCGTTATCTGGTGCGGACGTGGCTGGATATCCGCTCGTCGGCGGAGAAATCCAAAGCGCCGTCGCTGGTCCATCGCGACCTGGACCTCGTGCAACGCCTGCTGCGCGATCAGTTGTCGGACGATTTCGAATCGATTCGCGTCGACTCGGAAGAGGAATACCAGGCGATCGTTGAGTTCGTGAACCGCATTCAGCCGCGTTTGGTGCGGCGCGTGAAGCTCTACACGAAGGACCAGCCGATTCTCGAAGCCTACGGCGTGCAGAGCGAGATCGACAAAGCGATCAAACCGCGCGTGTGGCTGAAGTCGGGCGGTTATCTCGTGATCAACCAGACGGAAGCGCTCGTCGCGATCGACGTCAACACGGGCAAGTTTGTGGGCCGTGGCAGTGGGCGTCTCGAAGACACGATCACGCGCACGAACATGGAAGCAGTTGATGAGATCGTTAGGCAGATTCGCTTGCGGGATCTCGGCGGCATCATCGTGCTGGACCTGATCGACATGGAAGAGCGTCGCAACCGGCAGAAAGTGATGCAGGCTTTGCAGGACGCACTTCGTAACGACAAGTCGCCAACAAAGGTGCTTTCGTTCAACGACTTCGGTCTCGTGATCATGACGCGCAAGCGCGTGAAGCAGTCGCTCGAGCGCACGCTCTGCTCGCCGTGCCCATACTGCACCGGCGCCGGGCTGGTGAAGTCGCCGCAGACGATCTGTTACGAACTGTTGGAAGGCGCGCGGCAGTTAGCGAAGGACCTGAACGGCGACGGCAAGACCAAGCAGGTGACGTTGCGCATCAACCCTGACGTGGCGAAGGCGCTGCGCACCAGTGAGCGCGACGTAATGATCGAGATCGAGGACTACCTCGGACCGATCGACATTGCGAGCGATCCGTCGATCCATCAGGAGCAGTTTGACTTCGCGGTAGTTTAGCCGCCGATTACACGGACTTACACGGACAGAGCAACTTCGGTTTTGCTCTGTCCGTTTTTATCTGTGATGGTCTGTGGCCGGCTGACGTGTTGGTAGAGGATGTCTCGTTGCTGAGGAATAAACCCCGCTTCGGTGATCAGGTAGCGCAGCATCTTCTCGTCGGCATGATTACTCGCGCCGGCGGCTGAGACCACGTTTTCCTCAATCATGATCGAGCCCATGTCGTTGGCGCCAAAGCGCAACGCCGCCTGCCCGAGACGCAACCCTTGTGTCAGCCACGACGATTGGAAGTTTTCGATGTTGTCGAGGAACAGCCGCGACACGGCCAGCATCTTCAAATAATCCACGCCGGTCGGTTCGTCCTTGATCTTGCGGCCGAGCGCTGTGTTCTCGCGTTGGAAGGTCCACGGGATGAACGCAGTGAATCCGCCCGTTTCGTCCTGTAGATCGCGAATGCGTTGGAGGTGACGGAGGCGATGCTCGGTCGTGTCGCCAATGCCAAACATCATCGTCGCGGTCGAGCGCAGACCGACGCGATGGACCGCCCGCATCACCGCGAGCCACTCGTCAGTCGTACACTTCGTCGCGACGCGCTTGCGCACCTCGTCGTCGAGGATTTCCGCGCCGCCGCCGGGCAGGCTGTAGAGCCCTGCTTCTTTAAGACGCGCCATGATCGTTTCGTAGTCGAGTTTCGAGATGAGATGAATGTTGTGGATCTCGGGAGGCGAGAAGCAGTGCAACTGAAAGCCCGGATACTTCGCGCGCAGCGACCGCAGCAGGTCTTCGTACCACTCGATGCCGAAATCAGGATGCAGTCCGCCCTGCATCAGGACGCCGGTGCCGCCGAGGGCGATCGTCTCGTCGATCTTCTCGCAGATCTCGTCGAGGGTGCGTACGTAGGTGTCGGGCGCGCCGGGCCGGCGATAGAACGCGCAGAAGGTGCAGACCACATTGCAGACGTTCGTGTAGTTGATGTTGCGATCGATGATGTAGGTGACGATGTTGTCCGGGTGCCGGCGCGCGCGTATTTCGTCGGCGGCGACGCCCATGCGCGCGATGTCGTGCGACTCGAGCAGCGTTCGGCATTCGTCGAGAGACATACGCTCGCCCGCGAGCACGCGATCCAAAATCCCCTGTATGTCGGTTGCGTTGGTCATTCGGCTGTAGCTTATCAAAAACGCTAAACAAACCGCAGCGGTTTCACCGTTTCGATTAGTCCGTGCTTAAAAGCCAGTTCGTAGTAGAGCCGTAATCCGCGCTGCATCGAGTCGTCCACGCGAAAGACAATGTTCTCGGTCAAATACTTGCGCAGCTCCTCGACCGGCATCGGGATCTTGTCCTTGTAAGACGCCACGATCTCCTCGAGGTGGTCCACGCCCTCATCGCGCGCGCCCGCGAAATCAACACGCCGCGCGTGCTCAACGCCCCCGTCCGCAATCATCCACATGGCAAACACGAATCCCAGTCCGGTAAAAGTCTGCCAGATATTTGCCATGTCCCAGACCTTCAGACCAGCGCGCGGAAACGTCATGCCCGGATCGCCGATGATCAGCGCCGCGTCATTTTTCTCCAGCATCTCGGCGAGATTCGGCGTACGTACTGTCCACGCCGGCTCGTGGTCCAGAAACTCGCGAAAAATTATTTTGACGAGTGTAGCCGACGTGCGTGATGACTCGTCGAGCGCAACGCTGCGAATCTGTTCGAGCTCCGTGTCTTTCGACACCAGCACAACGCTCAACACTTCCTTTTGCGATCCGACGCAAACGTCCGCTACGAGCGCACCGCCGTCGATACGTTGATACTCAATCACCGGCACGAGCGCGCCTTCAACTTCACTGCGCGACAACAACTCCGCGCAACGCGCCGGCACGGCTTCAACAAAATCAACCTGCCCGCGCTTCGATCCATTGAGAAAACTCCAGATGAGTGGCGCGGAATTCAGATAACTGGACGCGGCGAGACGAAACGGTGTAGTCATGTGGCTGTTAGTGTATTAATATTCGCATATTACTATTCGCCCATGCCAATTTACGACGTAAGCGTTCCCCTAAGTAGTGCTCTGCCGACTTATCCGGGCGATCCCGGAATTCAGATTCATGACTGGTCCAAGCTGGCAAACGGAGACGGCGCCAACGTGTCGGCGCTCAGTTTCGGCGCGCACACCGGCACACACGTCGATGCGCCGGCGCATTTCCTTGAAGGCGCGAGGAAAGTCGATGCGTTAGATCTCGAGATCCTCATCGGTGAAGCAGCAGTGGTCCACGTTCCCGAAGAGTTCCGCAGCATCGACGAAGAGTTTGTCACTGCGAACTGTGCGGCTGGAACCAGGCGCATAATTTTCAAAACCCGCAACTCGGCGTTCTGGGCGGGGGATTTTACGGAATTCAGGACCGATTTTACCTACTTAACCTTGGAGGCGGCGCAGGCGTTGGTGCAGCGTGGAGTGAAGCTGATCGGTATTGATTACCTGTCGATCGAGAAGTTTAATTCGAAGGACCACGAAGTTCATCATGCGCTACTTTCGAAGGAAGTAATAATTTTAGAAGGCTTGAATCTCGCGGGTGTGCCGGCAGGAAAGTATGAGTTGATCTGTTTGCCGTTGCGGCTTCGGAGTCATCTCGGAGACGGAGCTCCGGCCCGGGCCGTGTTGCGAACGATCGAATAAATGACGAAGCAGGGAAACCCGGAGTACCGCGAGCGCGTTTACAAAATCGTGCGCCGCATCCCGCGCGGACGGGTGATGACATACGGCCAGATCGCGGAACTGCTCGGCGAAGGTTACACCCCGCGCACCGTCGGTTTTGCGATGCATTCTTCGCCCGACGGCACGCCGTGGCACCGCGTGCTCAACGCGCAGGGGGCGACGTCAACGGGACGCATCGTGTTGCCGCACGACAAACAGCAACGTCTGCTCGAACAGGAGGGAGTCGTCTTCAACCAGAACAACCGTTGCGATCTTGAAACGTATCTCTTCATCCCTAAAACAAAAACAGTCTCAGACAGGACGACTCTGTACAAAAGCGCCAAATCTCGGAAGCGAGGAAAGAAATCATGAGTGATGCCGTGCAACGCACTCCTTACGCCGTAAGTCCGCCGCGTTATTCCGTTTCTCACCAGATGGTGACAACCGCATTCGAGCTGCCGAATTATCGCGTGGTGCAGAACCTCGGCGTCGTGCGTGGCATCATCGTGCGCTCGCGAAATATCTTTGCGAACATCGGTGCATCGCTGCAAACGCTGGTCGGCGGCAACATCACCGTCTGGACACAGTTGTGTGAACAAACACGCAACGACGCGTTCGAGATCATGATCCAGCACGCCACGGAAGTCGGCGCAAACGCCGTCATCGGCGCGCGTTACGACACGACCGAACTCTCACAGGGCGTCACCGAAGTGCTGGCGTACGGCACGGCCGTGATCGTCGAGCCGGTGAACCCGGGAGAAAGTTATCGTTCATGAACACGCCGGATTTGACTGACGAGCAGCGCCGGCGCGTCGAACAAATGCGGGAAGCGGTTCCGTTCCTGAAACACCTGGGAATTGACGTTGAGTCCGTCGGGCCGGGAACGGCGACCCTCCTGTTGCCGATGAGCGCAGACATAATGCGCAACGACGGAATCGTTCACGGCGGCGCGGTGGCTTCGGTAATCGATTCGGCGTTTGCGTTTGCGATCGTTCCGCTGTTGGCGGAAAACGAGCGCACGGTAACGATAGATCTCACGATCCATTACCTGCGGCCGTTGGGCGGCGGAACGGGAAAGGCGACCGCGCGCGTGGTGCGCGCCGGACGCCGCGTGATCACGGTTTCTGCCGAACTTTTTGACGAAAACGGCAAACTCGCGGCTACCGCATTGAGCACTTACCTGCGCATGTAATTGGCCACAGACAAACACGGAGAACACAGACTGAGGCGATTTACTCAGTCCTTGTTATCCGTGTTTGTCTGTGGCGGTTAGATCGCGCATCATAGCGGCGATGGACGACCTCAGGAAGTTTGCGCGCTACTTCGGGAAATACAAACTCCAATTAACCATCGGAATAGCCTGCATCCTGGCCAGCGTCGTCGCCGGCCTGCTGATTCCTCTCATCGTCGGACAGGCAGTTGACGAAAATTGGCAGCAAGTCACCTGGTCGCAGTTGACGCTTTCGGCCGGCAAGGTTTTGGCCGCCAGCATCGTCAGCGGCGTCTTTCTTTTTTTACAACGCCGCATTCTCATTGGCATGTCGCGCAACATCGAGTACGACCTGCGCAAAGACTTCTACGAACATCTCGTCAATCAACCGCTCTCGTTTTTTCACGAGCACCGCATCGGCGACTTGATGGCGCGCGCGACGAACGATCTTTCGGCGGTGAGACAACTCGCCGGCCCGATGATCATGTACACGTTGCAAACGTTGTTCGTGGTCGTGCTGGTGTTGCCGCTGATCTTTTTCATCAACTGGTACCTGACGCTGCTGCTGTTTGTGACGATGCCGCTCGTGTCGTTGACGGTGAAGTTTTTCGGCCAGCAGGTGCACACGCGGTTCGAGAAGATTCAGGACTTTTTCGCCCAGATCACGGCACGCGCACAGGAAAACTTCACCGGTGTGCGCGTGGTGCGCGCTTACGCTCAGGAAGAAGCCGAGATGGCCGCATTCAATCGCCTGAACCGCGAGTATGCGGAACGGAATCTCGGTTTGGTGCGAATCGACGCGTTGATGCGGCCGTTGATGACGTTTCTGATCGGCGTTGGTTTTGTGCTGATCATCTGGGCCGGCGTGCCGCTCGCCGTGCGCGGCGAGATCACGGTCGGTGAGTTCACCATGTTCAATATGTACCTGACGCGATTGATCTGGCCGTTGATCGCCCTGGGTTACGTCGTGAATCTCTATCAACGCGGCACGGCGAGTCTGAAACGAATCTTCGCCATCATGCGGGTCGATCCGGCTATCGCGGACGAGCCGGACGCGACTGAACAACCGCCGATCAAAGGAGAGATCGAGTTTCGCGATCTGACCTTCCGCTACAACCCAAACGACGAGCCGGTGCTGCGCGATCTGAATCTCAGGATTCCGGCCGGACACACGGTTGCTTTTGTCGGGCGCACGGGCAGTGGCAAGTCGACGATCGCCAATCTGATTCCGCGTTTGGTTGAAGCGCCGGAAGGTACGTTGTTTATCGACGGCGTACCGATTCAAAAGTATCCCTTGAAGCAGTTGCGTTCGAGCATTGGTTACGTGCCGCAGGAGACGTTTTTGTTCAGCGACTCGGTGACGGGAAACATCGCGTTCGGCGTCGGAAAGGCCGAGCAGGCAGAGGTTGAATGGGCCGCGGAGATCGCCGGCTTGTCGGACGATATTGCCGGGTTTCCCGATAGGTTTGAGGCGCTAGTTGGCGAACGCGGCATCACGCTTTCCGGCGGGCAAAAGCAGCGCACCGCGATCGCGCGCGCCGTGCTGCGCGAGCCGAAGATTCTGATACTCGACGACGCGTTGTCGTCGGTTGATACGTACACGGAAGAGAAAATTCTGGCGCAGCTTCGCGGCGTGATGCGCGACCGGACGAGT
>DASUOZ010000218.1:0-2907 GCA_036276375.1 Pyrinomonadaceae bacterium
TCATCGGTTATAGCTACCAGCGTGACGGTACTGAAGTCGGTCTATTTAACATCGACGCCCAGGGCAAACTCAGTTACCGGGCGACTTATCACCTGCGCTCAAACGACTACTACTCTTCCCGCAACTACGCGAGCCGTTTAATCGGCGAAAAACTCATCTTCTATTCGCCGCTCTACATCTATCCCGGTGAGGATGAGGTGATCGACTCGTTACCCGCGGTGCGAAAGTGGCACAAAGGCGCGACCGAAAAAGAGTTCAAACGTATCGCGCCCGCGCAACGCATCTATCGGCCGGAAACTACATTCAATGCCGAGGACGAGTTGGCCCTCCACACTGTCAGCGTCTGCGATCTTTCGAACGGCGGGTTCGACTGTCAGGCCACCTCAGTCCTGGGACCGGACGGAAACGTGTTCTACGTTTCACCCGACTCGGTTTACGTTTGGGCCACTTCCTGGAACTACGATACTGATCGGTCCAAGTCCATCCTGTTTCGCATGCCGCTCGACGGCGCCGGGCCAAGCGCGTTGCGCGTCTCCGGCAGCCCGGTCGATCAGTTCTCGTTTTTGCAGAGCGACGATTATCACCTGAACGTCCTCGTTCGTTCGGAAGGAAAGGGAGACGGCATGTGGTCCGCGGAAGTTGCGGAAGGTGACGTCGCGTTGTTGCGCGTCCCGCTGAACTATTTTTCCGACGGCAGTTGGATGGTCCCGGCCGGCCACTATCGTCGCCTGGCGACGCCAAAGGGCGACACGTTTCAGAATCGCTTTATCGGAAACTACCTGCTCTACGGCACCGGCAGCGGTTGGTTCGCTTCAGGGAGCGCAAAAGGAGCAGCGGATCTTTATGTCGTCGCGTGGGGCAGACGCAGGTCCCACACGTTGAAACTGCCGCACGGCGTGGATCGGATCGAGCAGATGGGCAACGACGCGGTGGTGGTCGGTGCTGACGAAAAGAATCTACATTTCACGGCGATTCGTTTGAGCGAGCGTCCGGAAATTGTCTCGCGTTACACACGTCAGGGAGCATCGCAGGGTGAGACGCGCAGTCACGGTTTCTTTTATAAGCCTGACGGTGAGAACAGCGGTCTGCTCGGTTTACCCATCACGCGGCCCGGTCGCCCGGGTTACGAGCAGCTGTTCGAGTCGTCTGCCGCCATCATCTTCCTGCGCAACGAGGGACTGCAGTTTAGTGAAATCGGAGAGCTCGCGGCGCAAGCCGGCAAAGCGGTCGACGATAAGTGTCGCGCGTCGTGTGTCGACTGGTACGGCAATGCGCGCCCGCTCTTTATTCGCGGTCGGATGTTTGCGCTGCTGGGATACGAGCTCGTCGAAGGTGGCATGGACGACGGCCGTATTCGTGAGCTTAGCCGGATGAGCTACGCGCCCTGATCGTTTGGTAGCGAGGGCAACCCGGAAGACCTAATCGATATCAAACGGTCCGAAGTCTCCTCCAACTGGACCACAAGTCTTTCGGGCCGTCAGGGTTCTGCAAACATGAGAATACTCTTCCTCTTGACACTCGCTACCAGTCTGTCTGCTTCAATCGTTTGCGCTGCTACTCCCGTAAACGCGAAAACCGTCTCGCCTGCAACCACAGCCACAACGGCTCCGCCGCGCAAGAAGATGAAGCCATTCGCTTCCGAACGCGAACTGGAGCGTTACTTCCGCGAAGTCATCGATAGAGATCGGCGACGTATGACCGAAACAGTCGCCGTAACTTCGAACAATATGACACTTGAAGCAACCTCAGCAGAGTCCGTCACCAACACCCAGCACACGGGCGTCGACGAAGGCGGCATCGTCAAAGTTCACAAGGATCACCTCGTCATACTACGTCGCGGACGGCTCTTCACAGTCGCGATCGGCAACGGTTTATTGCGGCCCGTCTCGAGCATCGACGCGTTTGGACCGGAGATCGACCCCGGCCGTGTGTGGTACGACGAGATGCTCATCTCCGGCGATACGATCATCGTGATCGGCTACAGCTACGAACGCGGCGGCACGGAGGTCGGTCTGTTCAACATCGACGCGGCCGGCCAGCTCAGTTATCGCTCGACGTATCATCTGCGCTCAAACGACTACTACTCCTCACGCAACTACGCCAGCCGCCTGATCGGAACAAAACTCATCTTCTACACTCCCCTGTACTTCAATTCGCACAAAGATCCGTTTGAGTCGTTCCCGGCCGTACGCCGCTGGCACAAGGGCGCCCAGGACAGCGAGTTTCGCCGCATCGTTTCCGCGAAACGCGTCTATCGTCCCGAAGCCGACTTGAGCGCCGAAGAGAATCTGACGCTGCATACGGTGACGATCTGCGATCTCGCGTACGGCGGTTTCAACTGTGAAGCGACAACTGTTGTTGGACCGTCCGGTCACGTGTTCTACGTCTCTCCTGACTCGGTCTACGTTTGGGCCACTTCATGGCCCAGCGCGTATTTCCGACCGCGATCGATTCTCTTTCGCATGCCGCTCGATGGTTCGGGTCCCACAGCTTTGCGCGCTTACGGAGGTCCGACCGATCAGTTCTCGTTTCTGCAGAGTGAAGATCAGCACCTGAACGTGCTCGTGCGTGCATCGTCAAACGGCGACGGTATGTGGATGGCCGAAGTGTCGGCGGGAGACGTCGCGCTGATGCGCGTTCCGCTCTGGAGCTTTTCTGACGGCAGCGAAGAAGTTCCGGCGTCAAACTACCGCCGACTGCCTAAACCGCACGGGTACGGTTTTGTGAATCGATTCGTCCACGATCATGTGCTCTATGGCACGGGCGTCGGCTGGTGGACAAAAGACGTTCCTGACGAGGTGAAAAGGCTTTACGTCGTTGACTGGAAGCGCGGCAACTGGGACCGAGTTGAACTGCCGCATAGTGTGGATCGCCTTGAGCGGATGGGCCCTGACGCAGTTGTCGTCG
>DASUOZ010000219.1:0-3060 GCA_036276375.1 Pyrinomonadaceae bacterium
TCCGCCGAGCTGACCGTGGGTGGTGAACCCGTTGGTCCGGTGTTGCGCGGCAACGCCACCGTTGCCGGATAACTCTCAATCATCGTCGCGTTCGGATCCGGTAAATCACGGCTGGTCGGCCTTTCCGACGCTGCGTTGAGATCGATCGAGGTGGCGCGTATCGTCGCATTCGGATCGAAGGTTTGCGGCGCGATCAACAGTCCGCCGTCAAACGTGCAAAACTTCTGACCTTCATCCGGAAAAGTACGATTACACTTGGGGCAAGTCTTCATACGGGCGAAACCTCGTGACGAAAATCGAATTTGACTCCAATCTCGATCAGCATTTGCTTATCAGTTCGCGCGCGCTTTCTGTAACTTCTGCGCCGCGCCATTGTTGCTCGGATCAAGCTCCAACGCGCGTTGATATGCGCGCGCCGCGTTGTCCTTCTGCTTCAACTTCAAATAACCGTCTCCTACGCCTTCAAATCCGAACAGTCCGGCAAGCTGCTTCTTCTCGCCCGCGCCCGCAAATTCCGACGCCCGCTGGTAAGTCGCTTCAGCATCACTGAAACGGTCCATGCCGAGATACGCGCGACCCAGCAAGTTAAACGGCTGAAACGCACGCGAGCTCACTTCCGTCGCCGACTTCAAATAAGGCTCGGCGTCCTGGTAACGCTTGTAAACCACCAGCATACGGCCCGTCAGCATCAACGTCGTCGGGTTACGTGGATCCAGTTCCAGGGCGCGCTTCAAAACCGGCTCCGACTGCGGCCATAGCTGTTCGCCTTGAAGTGAATCGGCAATCAGGTTGAGCGTCGCGGGATCTTTCGCCAACTCGATTGCCTTCTCATACAGCGGCGCGGCCTCACCCGGCCGTCCCGCACGGTTCAGCATTCGCGCCAGGTGCGCGTACGCAGCGGCAAACTGCGGATCGAGATCGATCGCGCGCCGGTAGGAATGCTCCGTCTCACTATTCGTCAGGCCACGCGCTTGCAGCGCCACGCCCAAACGGTCCCAGCCCTCCGCGTTCTTCGGATCGATCTGCACTGACCTGCGCGCGAATTTTTCCGCATCGACCAATCGCTTCGCGTTCTCGCCATCTGCACGTGGATGGACCAGCACCACACTCAGCGCCACGTACGCATTCGCATCGTTCGGCGCCCACGCAACCGAGTTACGATACGCCGCTTCCGCGTCTTCCCAACGCTGCTGATCGGCGTAGACGTTACCTAAGCCGTAAGCAGCACGCGCCTCGCGGGCGTGCAGTTTGAGCACTTCCTTGTATGAATCTTCAGCAGCGGCGAAGTTGCGTGTGTCGCGGGCCTGATTGCCGGCCTCGAGCAGGTCTTCGATTCGTTCTGCCACGACGCGACTCGGACCAGTGGCGCCGGGCCGGGCTCCAGGTTTTGTCGCAGCCGGTTTGCCGGTGGTTTTCTTTCGGGTTTCAGGGTTCTTGGCGCGAAACGCTCCTCCGCCGACATCCGCTCCAACGTCCTGCGCCAGCGCCTCGGCGGCGCCCAGCGAAAGACTCAAACAGACGGCGGCAGAAAGCAAAAACGCCGCGCGCAGTATTGCGTTGGCTCTCATCATTACTCTCCTACTACTATTTGGATTGCTAATATTGAGACTAACCTCGGCTGAAAAACCGTCCTAATAAACAACGTCTGGGTCACTGAAGAAATAGCTACGCTGGATTGTAGATCAGCTTTTCCCGATGAGCTAATGGCATTTAAGGCCCGTTACGGACGAGCCGGAAACCGATCAGCGTGTTTTTCGTCGAAGCCGGCACAAAGTTGCGCAGGCACGCGGTCACCGGCGCATCCGCTTTGGCGGGATCGCTCACGTAACAGCCGCCTCGAACCGTGATCCAATCCCGAATGCTGTCGGGAACCACGCCGTCACTTCCCGGATAGACCGAAGTCTTCGAAGACGTCCACTCCCAAACGTTTCCGACCAGGTCCACCACTCCCCAACGGTTCTTTCCTTCCGGACGCGAACCGACCGGCGCCGGCGTGGCTTCCTTCACCACCGCCGCGTTTTCGATCCACGCCGGCCCCCACGGATACAGATCCGCGCGCTCGCCGTTGCGCGCCGCAAACTCCCACTCCTCTTCGGTCGGCAATCGATAACTCACGTTGTCGCGTTTCGAGCGCCACGCCGCAAACGCCAGCGCATCGTTGTAATCGACGTTCACGACCGGCCAGAGTTCCTGTCCGAACGGCGGCTTGTCGCCAACCCAGTGACTGGGCGGCGTAACTTCCATTTCGCGGACGAAGTCGGCGTATTCAGTGTTCGTCACTTCCGTCCGGTCCATCTGGAACGGCAGCACGGCGACCGGATGCGCGGGAGTTTCCTGCGGCGCGCCACTATTTCGGCCCATCAGAAAGGAGCCGCCTTCGATCGCGATCAGATCCGCTTTTATCGTGCTGCTGATTGTGGGCGTGGGCGTCGGCCCTGGACCGGGCGTGACCTGTTGGTTGGCGCGAAACAGCAGATAACCGCTGACTCCCAATCCCGCCACGATCAAAATCAGAACTGCGGCGCCGATGATCCATAGTGGCGATAGCCGGCGCTGTGGACCAATATCGATTGTCTGCCTGACTGGTTTCGACGGCTGACTCGGAGCTACGACCGGCGCGACTTTCTGCTGCACGCGTGTAGTCTCGGGATCTTCAACCTCAGGTCTCGCGGGCGCCGGCGGAGCGGCGACAGGAATTTCCGGAGGCTGCGGCGGCTGAACTTCCTGCGAGAGATCGAGGCCGTTGATCGTCCCGTCCATCAGCTCAAACGACGCGGCAAATTTTGTATCGGGACTGATCGGTGCTTTCGTTGTTGTTCCCGGCGCCTCTGCCGGCGGCGGATTCATCGTTGTCACCGCCGAAGCGATCGTGCGGTTGGGATCCATCGCCACCGTCTCGCGCAACGATCCGACAAACGGCGTGGAGTTCATCGCCGCGTTTAGCTCTTGTAAGAACGTGTCGATCGAGTCGATCCGCGCGGCAGGCTCCTTCTCCAACGCGTGTCGCACGACTGCTTCGATAGCCGGCGGCACTGAAACACCCATGGACTGAAAACTCGG
>DASUOZ010000220.1:0-8189 GCA_036276375.1 Pyrinomonadaceae bacterium
TGCTTGGAGGGCTGGGCGCGCTCTCCGGATTTCTCGCGAGCTCGGTCGTCAACTACAACTACGGCGACAGTGAGGCAGTGATGTTGTTCTGGTGGTTGATGGGAGTCTGCGTATTTTCCTCCGGCCAAAGTCGCAGTCTGGTAAGATCCCGCGCATGACACATCATCCCCAGGCAAACGAAGCAGCGTCCTATTACTTTGGTTACATTGACCTCGCGCGCAGCGAAAACATCGTTTCGTTTCTCGACGATCAACTCGGCCCGACGATGTCGTTTCTCGAAGGCATTTCTGAAGAAAAGTCACTACACCGGTACGCGCCCGATAAGTGGACCATCAAGCAGGTCATAAATCACGTTAACGACGGCGAGCGCATCTTTCTGGGCCGCGCGCTCTGGTTTGGCCGCGGGTTTACGGATCCGCTGCCGAGTTTCGACCAGGAGATCGGCGTGACGGGCGCCAATGCGAACGAAACGCCGTGGAGCCAGTTAGTGGACGAGTTCAGGACAGTGCGATTGGGCACGCTCTCATTCTTCCGAAATCTGCCGGCCGAGGCCTGGTCCCGAACGGGCACTGCGAGCGATAACGTATTTACCGTCAACGCTCTGGCCTACATCATCGGCGGCCACGTCGCGCACCACGTCGGGGTTCTAAAAGAGCGCTATCTCTAGCGACACCATCCACCGATTGCGCAGACTCTGTGTAATCTGTGGATGGCTTTTCTGACCAAAATAAGCATCGATTTTTAGATTAACATTGTTTTTCCACCCGCTTCGGGTGTACTCTGGGAACCTGCGGACTACTCACGCAGCTTTCATCTCCGCAGGCCCCAACAACAGTACTGCCCGACTTCCAGGAGAGCGCAATGAAAAGGTGCCCCCAGTGTGAGTTTATTTACGAAGACGACCAGAGTCTCTGCGATATGGACGGTGCTCTGCTGGTTCTCGACTCGCGAACTCTACCGCACCTCCATGCGCTCGCGCCGATCAATATGTCGGCGGTGCCCGTCGCATCCAAAGCACACTGGCGCCACCGGACGTTCCCGGCCATGGCCGCGCTCATTCTCGCAACCGTCTTTTCGCTCGTCTATTTCGTTTCCACGCAACGCGGTGCTGCTCCGTCTACGCCGGACGACATCCCGTCCATAACGATGCCCGCGTCGAACCTCGTCGCCCCGGCAGAAGCGGTCCCAACGCCGGAACCGCCGCCGGTTGTTGACGAAAACGCCGCAGCGCCAGCCGCCACCGAAGAAACAAAACCCGAACCCGCACAAGCGCCGGCAAACGCTCCAGCCAAAAAAGCCACTTCAAAAACATCCACTACTCAAACCAAGCCAGCCGAAGAGACCAAAAAGGACGACTCGAAGGTCGGCACGATCCTCAAGAAGACCGGTCGAATACTGAAGAAGCCATTCAAATTCTAAAGTTTCGCACGTCTTCCTCAGCCCTCTGGATTGACGGCTATGAAACGTTGCCCCCAATGCCTCTTCATCTATCCTGAATCCGACACGCGTTGCGACTTCGACAACACGTCGCTCGTCGTCGTTGACGACGCCGAGATCGAGTCGGCGACGAGTCAAGCGCCTGCTCCGGTTGCAGCGAAAAAGAAGCGCGCGGCGGGATCGAAGAAAGTCTCGCGTAAGAAAGGTAAGGCAATCAGTGCGGCCGCCGCGTTGGTGTTTGGTCTCGCGGGTTTCTTTGTTTACTTCAGTCTGAGTCGGAGCACGGAAACTGTGGCGGAGATCGCGCCGGTGGCGAGTGCGAGCGTGGCGCCGGTCGTTGCGCCGCAGGTCGCGACAGTTTTGCCGGCGGACGTTGAGACGCCTTCGCCGTCTCCGACACCCGGTTCAAAAGTCGCTTCGGATCGAACAGCGACGTCACACACGCGCACGACTGTCGCGCCGGTGTCGACTAGTGGTCCAGGGATGGAGAAGAAAATGGGTGGCAAGCCGGTGATTGTGTTGACCAGCGGCGGGAGGATCGAAGCCGATGAAGTTTGGCGCACACGCGACGGTGTTTGGTACCGGCGCGCCGGGATCGTCACGCTCTTAAAGCACAACCGCGTCAAAGCGATCGTCAACCAGTAACGGGCGTCTGGCGTCGTAGGCCGCCCGATACGTGAGGCCAGATGGAGTTGCGATCGGGGCGCTGCCGCGAGCCCCGTTTGCGATCGTCGCTTTCTCGTGCGCAACTCGCGCCGCCGTTGCATAGCGACCTCAATCGCCAGACCTGTCTACCGGCGGCGCCTCAATCCCAACCCCCTCTGGCCTCCCATATCGGGCGGCCTACGACGACAGAAACCAAACCGCCCCACAACCATACGATTTCGCCTTTTCGGCATTCACCCTTACACTAACGCAACAGCCCCCAAGCTCTATCGAAGGGACTTTTGCCTTGAGCTCCGTTCCGTTAACGCAAGCGGTTACTTCCGGCGACGCAGACACTGTAAAAGCGCGCCTCGCTAACGGAGCCGACGTCAACGAACGCACCAGCGGCGGACAAACACCCCTCATCCTCGCCACGATCTTCGGTCACGCGCACCTCGTTCCGCTCTTGCTCGACGCCGGCGCCGATCCGCAACTACGCGACAACCTCGGTCTCAACGCGATCGAGTGGGCGCAGCGAAGAGGCGCCACCGAAGTCATCGACGTACTAAGCAGCAAACCACCTAAAACTCGAACCGAGATTCGCGCGCCAGCACCTCCTCAACGAACAACAACACCGGTCGAACCCGGCGGCGAAAAGCCAACTCCCATCTCCGAAGAAGAGCGAAGTCGACGCTGGATCACAGGCCTGAAACAGCGAATCGCCGAACAGTCGCAACGCGAAGTCCCCGCTGGACCAAACATCTTTCGCCCGCAACCCACGCCACCATCGGAGCCGCAACCCCGACTCGCGTCCGCTGAACGTGAACCGCAACCGGAAATCCCGGCTGAACCGCCCCCACAGCCGGAAATTCCAGTTACCGCGCCCGAACCGGAAATCCCCGCACCTCCGCCGGATCCACAACCGGAAGCTCAAGCACCGCCGGCTCAACTAACACCCGAATCGCCAGGCGAACCACGCGAGCCCGAGTCTCAACTCGCAGCCACGGCACAAAACGCCCCGCGCCGTTCGAGTCGCAAACGCTGCCCAAAGTGCAACGCTGTCTACAACAGCGATCTCGTCGCTTACTGCGCTCATCACATCGTGCCGCTCGTCGATTACGACGAACAACCACCGATCATTTCCGAACCGCAAGTGAGCGCAACTTCGCCCGTGATGTTCTGGATGATCATCATCATCACCCTCACGGGATCGATCGCCGTCGGTTCTGTGGTCGCCGCCTTCTTCTACACGTCGAAGCGCGTCGAGCCCGCAGTCGGTTCCGGTCAGTCGCAACCGAATGCCGTACAAAAAGGGACGCCGGTTGTCGATGAAGAACTGGAAGGCAAAGTCGTGTCGTTGCCGGTCGCTGAGTGTCCCCTCAACGGCCAGGAGGCAATTCCCGGCACAGTGGTGGTCCGTGTCGCCGTCGATAGAACCGGACAAGTGAAAGAGGCACGTGCGACCGGAGGCGACTGGCTACTGCGCGGCGCTGCCACTGAAGCCGCGTTGAAATCAACCTTTGCACCCGAGAAGCTCCGCGGCCGCGACACCGAAGGAACCATCACATACACCTTCGAGCCCTGATAAAAAGCTGTTAAGAATAAAAATTGAACTTGGTTCAAGGCGCATTGTAGAATCACGCCCGGCCAAGAAAAGCGGACTCAGGTTTTTGGCTCTTTCCTATCACCCGGAGCACGTACTCCCGCACGCAATTGCGTTGATTTGTCTCTAAGAAGGACCCTCTATGACACCGTTACTCCCAAACGGGCGACAGTATGTTCGGCCCCTCGCGATACTGGTCTTGTTAACGGTCGTTGCCGTGATTTCCCAACTGCCGCAGGCCGGGGCGGCGGCGACGTTCACCGTTAACTACCTCGCCGACACCTCTGACGCCGCACCCGGCAACGGCACGTGCGCAGACGCGGGCGGCGCGTGTACCTTGCGCGCCGCGATTGAAGAAGCGAACAGCCTGGCCGGCAACGAAACCATCAACGTCTCCGTCAACGGAACGATCAATCTCAACGGTCCATTACCGTCGCTAACGAACATGACGATCAATGGTCCGGGCTCGAGTCTGTTAACCGTCAGGCGTGACACTGGTGGCAACTACCGCATCTTCCACATCAACGGTTTCATCGTAAACATCTCCGGACTGACAGTGACCAACGGCAGAACTCCCGATGGCACCGCCGGCGCAGGGTTTGGCAATGCCGGCGGCGACGGCGCGGGAATTTTCGCCGTCGGCACAGTGACGCTCACTGACGTCGTCGTGACCGGCAATCGCACCGGCAACGGTGGTGCGGGCGGCAGTAGCACCGGCGGTTGGGGCGGATCAGGCGGGGGCATCTCGGGCGGCGGCACACTCACGCTCCTTGACGTTATCGTCAGCAACAACTCGACTGGTAACGGCGAAACAGGTGCGAACGGCGGGAGTGGCGGACGTGGCGGCGGCATCTTTTTCACGGGCACTGCTCTCACGCTGCTTAACTGCACCGTGACTGGCAATACGACCGGCAACGGTGCGGTGGGGACAAACGGTGGCGCCAGTGGGGGTGGTGGCGGCGACGGCGGCGGCATCCTGATGAACGGCGGCACGTTGACGATGACCAACTCCATCATCACGGGAAACCATTCAGGGGATGCAAACTTCGGTGGCACGGGCGGTGTTGGCGGCGGTCTGATGACGATGCCCGAAGTTAACAGCACGCTTGTCGATGTGACGGTGAGCAACAACACCACCGGCGACGGCGGTGGTGGCGTCACTGGTCAGGGCGGACGCGGCGGCGGCATCGCGAATCACGGCACCATGATCATCAGAAGCAGTACTGTCAGTGGCAACACGACCGGAACCGCCGGCGCCACTGGCGGAGACTCGGGCGGCATCGGCGGCGGCATTTTCAACGGCACTGTCTTACGACTCGTTAACACCACCGTAAGCGGCAACAACACGACCGGCTTCAACGCGCCCGGCGGCGGAATTCACAACAACGGCAGCACGCTCACGTTAGTCAACTCCACCATCACCGGGAATGTGGCGATCACGAATACAGGCAACGGAATTCATCAAGGCTTCTTTGCCGCGCCCGCAGTTATTCAAAACTCGATCGTTGCGCAAAACCTCGGCGGTCCGGACACATCCGGAACCTTCAATTCGCAGGGCCACAACCTGATCGGCAACGCCGACGATTCAACCGGCTTCACCACGAGTGATCTCAAGGGCACAACGGCGTCGCCGCTGAATGCGATGCTCGGGTCATTGACTAACAACGGTGGTCCAACACAAACCCATGCGCTACTCGCCGGCAGTCCGGCACTCGATGCAGGAGACAACGCATTGGCAGTTGACGCGGACAATAGTGCGCTCATGTTTGACCAGCGCGGCACCGGACGCATTGCCGACTCAGCGGATGCGGGAACGACGGCGACCGTCGACATCGGCGCGTACGAGTTTCACCAAACACTCGACGCAATCGCTAACCGGACGATTAACGAAGACTCGATACTCACGCTGTCGTTCGCGGTTGGAGACAGTGGACCGCCCGTGACTTCCGTCACAGCTTCTTCAACTCACCAGGGGCTGCTGCCGGACTCGAATCTTTCCGTGACCGGCACTGGCCCGGTCAGATCGTTGCAAGCACTGCCACTCGCCAACTTGTCAGGCGCGACGACGATCACCCTGACCGCGAATGTGTCGGGCGGCGCACCGGTCAATAGCAGCTTCCTGTTGACGGTCGTAGCCGTCAATGACGCGCCGAGTTTCAGCAAAGGCGCCGATCAAACAGTCAACGAAGACGCCGGCGCACAGACGATAAACAATTGGGCCACGGCGATCAGCGCTGGTCCAAACGAAACGGCGCAAACCCTCACGTTCACCGTCACAAACGACAACCCGGCTCTGTTTTCCGTCGCACCCGCGATCAGTTCTTCAGGCGCACTGACTTACACGCCGGCCGCAAACGCATTCGGCGTCGCAAATCTTACCGTCACGTTGAAAGATAACGGCGGCGTCGCAAACGGCGGACAGGACACCAGCGCTGCCCAAACGTTCAAGATCACGGTGCAGGCGGTTAACGACGCGCCGTCGTTTACGAAAGGCGCGAATCCGACGGTCAACGAAGATCCCTCGCCTGGGTTCCCCGTCACCGTCAACTGGGCTACTAACATCAGTCCTGGTCCTGGCGAAGGTGCGCAGTCCGTCTCATTCGTGGTTACTAACAACACCAACCCGAGTCTGTTTTTTACGCAACCCACGGTTGGTAGTGACGGCCGAGTGACTTTCAGGACTGCGTCCAATGCAAACGGCACCGCGGACATAACCGTTGTCGCCAAAGATAATGGCGGCACGGCTAACGGTGGCGTCGACACAAGCGCACCGGAGACGTTTACGATTACGGTCCTGCCGGTCAACGACGCTCCGACCCATAGGATTCCCGGCTTCAGTCAGCCCGATAACGTGACCGCTCGGAACACGCCGCTGGTGTTGGGTGTTAGTGTCGCTGACGTCGATGCGGGCAACGATCCGATTCGCGTCTCTTTCAGCACCACGGATGGCACGCTGACGCTGGCCTCAAAAACGGGGCTCACGTTCACCACTGGTGACGGCACTGACGACACGGCTATGGCGTTCAGCGGCACCGTCACCGCCATCAATACCGGTTCGTTTGGCATGATCTTCAAACCGAAGAAGGATTTCGTTGGCGATGCCCTCGTGCAGTTCGTCAGTAACGACAATGGGCACAACGGCGCGGGCGGAGCGAAGACCACTTCGACACCGTTTCAAGTGTTGGTCCAGGAGGGCGGCCGTTTCTCGTTCAATACCGCGCTCTACGGCGTGAATGAAAGCGCCGGCACCGCAACGATCACGGTACTGCGCGAAGATGCCGGTTTCCCGTTCGTAGTCGCGGGCACGGCGTCAGTCAGTTATGCGACGTCAAACGGGAGCGCCACTTCGGGCGCGTCGTGCAGTTCCGGTGTCGATTATTTGCCGGCGTCCGGAACGTTCACCTGGGGCCCGGGCGACGCAAGTCCGCGGCAGTTCACCATCACGATCTGTAACGACGCTTTAACGGAAGGCGAAGAAACGATCAATTTGACGCTGAGTAACGCGGGTGGAAGCGGTGTACTCGGCGCGCAGCCGACAGCCGTGTTGACGATCGGCACTGACGATGGTCCAGTGCTGCTGTTTGACGATCAGGTTCAGGCAATTGCGCTTGACCTCGTTACGCAAACAAGCGATCCGTTCCTGTTGACGAGCCCATTCAACATGAGCACGGATCAGCGGCGGCGCATCTCGCTGTTTGTGTGGCAGGCGACGCCGTTGACAAGCGCTGATCTGACGTCGGTAATGGCGACCGTGCGCGATCAGGAGTTTCGCACTTATCCGATGGAAGTTGAGGCGGTGGTCCCGCTCGCTGGAGTTCCGGGCGTCACGCAGGTCGTAGTGCGTCTGCCCGACAGCATCATCGGCGCGCCGCGCCCGATGCTCGTCAAGCTCACGGTCAGAGGCCTGACCACCAACGAGGCCTTCATCTTCATCACCGGCCCATAGCGGCGCACGCGGACACGCGGGGTGAACGATCCACCGCCGAAGGTCGGTGGGATTGTTCACTGAGCGGAAAAATGTGCGTAGGCGAGGTATGAAGGTACCACCAACTGCGTTGGTGGGATTTCAGACCATAATGCCCAACGAAGTTGGTGGTCCTTTCATACCCTGCCTACTCGCGCTGTCATGGCTTTATCTGAGAGTCACCATCGTTTTGCAACCTAAACGGACCACGCTCGTAGAACAATAGCCGCCATCCTCCGCATTACCCAGTTTCCCTCCGCTATAACGACATCGCTTCGTGGAGGTCTGCACAATGAATACCCGGCACGTATCTCGATCGACTTTCGAGAGGCTCACTCTCACTCTGTTTTGCTTTACAGTTCTGCTTCTGATTCGCCCAGCCGAAGCTGCAAATCCGCCAAGCGGCTCGATCAGCCCCGGTGGTCCAAACGTCGTCTGGCAAGGACCACTCACCGGCGGCGCTTCCGCGAACGAAACGACGTGCGTCGAAGGCACTAACTGCGACACCTTCAAACTGACGCTCACCGGCACGGAAGAAGA
>DASUOZ010000221.1:0-3059 GCA_036276375.1 Pyrinomonadaceae bacterium
ATGTCAATCTTCGGATGACAAATACTGACGTTAGAGGAGTCCTGAATACCATAGCAAAGAGAACTGAACACAAAATCTGGAGCTTGGAGAGAGTGGGAGAAAAACGACAATTGCTGCTTACATATTAGTTTGCGCCAGGGAACTCGTGTCAAGAGTTGTGGAAATTCATTTAGCGCATCCTCGCTAGTCTAGCTTGCATTCATTCGTCTCAGGCGGCGATAACAACCGCGTCCGTTTCGTTCTTTGACATCTTGTCTATCGGTTTTTCTTTTTGCTTTGCGTGCTCCAACACGTCGTGCAATTTTCTGCGGCCGAGATGCTGGACCAGGTTTTCTGGTAACGCTGAAACAATTTGAAAATCAGATGCAGGCCACTGCGAGCAGTGCGGAACCTCTTCGCGGCATCAGTGCGCAGGCGCATGGTCGAGAAAGTGCTTTCCACGGGATTAGTGGTGCGCAGATGCTTCCAGTGTTCGAACGCCTCCCGCGTCCCTTCCAGTGACATGCCAAACTAAAGGATATAGAGCCTTTCCTACGGCCTGCTTGACAGGCGCGGCGCGCGGGCGTATAAGCAGCGATGACAAACGTGGTGAGTTAAGGCGACTTGCGGCCACGTAAAATAACCAGCTAAACAGCTCGGGGCGGACCGATAATTGGCAGGCCCGAAAAAACTTCAAACAGCTTTTGAAGTCTCGGTTGTTTAGCACCGAGGCTTTTTTCATTGGCAGACTTATCCCGCTTTTAGCCGACATGCAGCCATTCCGCGAACTTCTCGAAACCGATCGCATCCACGTCGTCGACGGCGCCATGGGCACCATGCTCTACGCCAAGGGCGTCTACATCAATCGTTGCTACGACGAGCTGAATCTCAGTAACCCCGACCTCGTCCGCGAGATCCACACGGAATACATCCGCGCCGGCGCCGACATCATCGAGACCAACACCTTCGGCGCGACCGCGCACAAACTTCAGCAGTACGGACTCGAAGCCAACATGCACGAGATCAACGCACTCGCCGCCAAGATCGCGCGCGAAGCGGCAGGCGATCGTGCTTACGTCGCCGGCGCGATTGGCCCACTCGGACTACGCATCGAGCCGTATGGTCCAACTTCGTTTGAAGAAGCCAAAGAGCTGTTCAAGACTCAGGCTGCGGGTTTGCTCGAAGGCGGTGTCGATCTTTTTTGTCTCGAAACGTTCTCCGACGTCTCAGAGATCCGCCAGGCCATCGCCGCCGTTCGCGAGCTCTGCGATCTGCCAATCGTCGCGCAGATGACGATCATGACCGACGGCAACACGCTCTTCGGCACCACGCCAGAGCTCTTCACCGAACGTCTTGATAACTGGGGCGCCGACGTCATCGGTCTGAATTGCGGCGTTGGACCCGCGATCATTCTCAATGCGCTCGACAAGATGCGCGCGGTGACGAAGAAGAAACTCTCGGCACAGCCCAACGCCGGATTACCGCGCGACGTGCAGGGGCGACAGTTTTACATGTGCTCGCCTGAGTACATGTCGAAGTTTGCCAAGCGATTCATTCAGTCGGGCGCAAAATTTATCGGTGGTTGCTGCGGCACCACGCCGGCGCATATCAAACTGATTTCCGATTCGGTGCGTGCGGCGTCGCCACGCGCGCAGCGTTCGGCGTTCACAGGCGCGACCGCGCAGGTTGTCGAGATCACGCCGCCGGACATTAAGGTCGTGCCGCCCGAGGAACGATCCGCCTGGGGCCGAAAGATCGCGCACGGTGAGTTTGTCACTTCAGTTGAAGTGTTGCCGCCCAAAGGTGTCGACGCGCAGAAGACGCTCGACTCGATTCGGTTGCTGAAAGATGCGGGCGTTGACGGCGTGAACATTCCCGACGGTGCGCGCGCGCAGTCGCGCATGAGCGCGCTGGCGACCGCGGTGCTCGTCGAACAACAGATCGGCATCGAAACCGTGCTGCATTACTGCTGTCGCGATCGAAATCTGTTGGGCATGATGTCAGACCTGCTCGGCGCTGCGGCGCTGGGGTTGCGCAACATCCTCGTCATCACGGGCGATCCGCCGAAGATGGGACCATACCCAGATGCCACTGCCGTTTTCGATATCGATTCCATCGGTTTGACGAACATGGTCAACAAACTGAACCACGGTCTCGATCTCGGTAACAACCCCATCGGCGAGCCCACCTCGTTTTGTATCGGCGTTGGGGTGAACCCGGGCGCGATCAATCTCGAGGAAGAGATCAAACGGTTCGAGTGGAAGGTTGAGGCGGGAGCACAATACGCGATTACTCAGCCGGTGTTTGATACGGATCAGTTACGCGACTTTCTGAAACGCATTCAACACGTGCGCATTCCGATCATTGCCGGCATCTGGCCGCTGGTCTCGTATCGCAACGCCGAGTTTCTGCACAACGAGGTGCCGGGTGTGCGCGTGACGCCGTCGATCATGGACCGCATGCGCGATGCTTCGGCGATCAGCAAAGAGGCAGGACGTGACGAAGGCCTGAAGATCGCGCGTGAGTCGCTGATGGAAGTGCGCGAAGAGATTCAGGGCGTGCAGGTGTCTGCGCCGTTTGGCAACGTGAAGTACGCGCTGGAAGTGTTTGACGTGCTTCGGTGAGCCACGGACGAACACGGACTATACGGACTGATAAACGATCTTGCCGTCGACGATTGTGTAGACCACGTCAGTTGTTAAGTATTCTTTGGGTTCCACCTTCAGCAAGTTCTTCGAGAGCACCGTCAGGTCTGCGAGTTTTCCAACCTCAATCGATCCTTTGATCTTCTCTTCAAAGTTCGCGTACGCGGTGCCGTAAGTGTAAGCCTTGATCGCTTCCTCGATCGTGATGCGCTCGTCGGGAAACCAACCGGCTGCCGGCTGGCCGGTGAGCGTTTGACGCGTGACCGCCGCATACAATCCGAGCAGCGGATTGATCGGATACTCTGACGCCGATGTGCCGGGCCAGTCAGTGCCGAAACTCAACACCGCACCGCTCGCCTGAATGGTCTTGAACGCGTAAGCGCCTTTGGTCCGCTCAGCACCGATGCGCTCTTCCATCCAGCGCATGTCATCGCT
>DASUOZ010000222.1:0-2264 GCA_036276375.1 Pyrinomonadaceae bacterium
CCGGCGCAGGATGGCGCACCCGTCGCGAGCGATCCGGCGGCACGGACCAGAGTTGCGCAAAACTTTGGCAAGCTACCGCTCAGCTTCGAGATCAATAAAGGACAGATCGATCAGTCCGTGAAGTTCCTGTCGCACGGGCCAGGCTACGACCTGTTTCTGACGGCGAACGAAGCAGTGCTCAGAGTGCCCAAGCCGCAGGCACTCAAAGCAGAGAAGTTGCCCGGATCGACCGCACCGAAAGAAGGAAAAGAATCTGGGGCGAAGAAAGAACCAGTTTCCGCGAACGAACAAGCTGCAAAGAAAGAAACCGAAACTGAAGCTGCCGATCCAAACGTGCGCGAAGGCACCGTGCTGCGACTGAAGCTTCTCGGCGCGAACGCCACGCCGCAGGTCGAAGGCCAGGAAGAACTGCCCGGCAAGGTGAATTACTTCGCCGGCAACGATCCCGCAAAGTGGCTCCGCAACATCCCCACCTACCGAAAAGCTTATTTCAAAAACGTCTATCCCGGCATCGACGTGGTCTATTACGGCCAACAGCAGGAACTCGAATACGACCTCATCGTCGCCCCGCGCGCGAATCCCAAACTCATCAGGTTTTCTATCGAAGGCGCAGAGAAGGTTCGTCTCGAGAAATCGGGAAGACTGACGCTCACTCTGAAACACGGCGAAGTCTCTCTCAACAAGCCTGTGATCTATCAGGTCGCCGCAGATGGCAGCCGGCGCGAAATCAAAGGCGGCTATTCCCTCAACGGCAACGAAGTCAGGTTCAAACTCGCTTCATTCGATTCCAGCAAGCCGCTCGTCATCGATCCCATACTCTCGTATTCAACTCTGCTCGGCTCCGGCAGCAGCGATATCGCGCTCGGTATAGCAATCGACTCGAGCGGAAATGCGTTCGTTACCGGCTCAACTGAGGGGCCGAACTTTCCCACGACAGCCGGATCATTCAAGGTCACTTCTAATCGCGGAGCATTTGTCTCGAAGCTGAATGCGAACGGCACCAGCCTGATCTACTCGACCTACATCAGCGGTAATAGCGGCATCACAACCGGTAATTCGATCGCAGTCGACTCAGCCGGAAACGCGCACGTCACCGGTTCGACGAACTCCAGCGATTTCCCAACCCTCAACGGTCTAAAAACAACCAGCACCTTCTTCAAAACCACAGATTCAGCCGCAAACTGGAACAATCGGAATTCCGGAATAACCGGCACCAGCATCAACGCACTCGCAGTCGGTACTAACGCGCCAAACACGATGTACGCTGCGACCTTCGACGGGTTCTTTCGCAGTACTGACGGCGGCACAACCTGGACCAAGGCTACCGGCAACGGTTTGCAGGGCACCTCGTCCAACGCGATCGCAGTTGATCCCCGCAACGCTTCAGTCGTCTATCTCGGTACCTTCGGCAATCTCTTCAAAACAACTGACGGCGGTAACAACTGGGCGCTCGTTTCGACGATACCGCTGAACTTCAACACCGTGTCGACTATCGTGTTCGATCCCTCATCGGCCTCGACCATGTACGTTGGCGCGACCAATGGTGTGTTCAAGAGCACGGACAGCGGCGCCACCTGGATCACGCAAAACAACTTCAGCATTCCCTTCGCGCCAAACGTCCGTGCAATCGTCGTCGATCCCTCGGCGGCTTTGACCGTCTACGCCGGCACGACTAACAACGGCCTTTTTAAATCGACTAACGGCGGCGGCGTTTGGACCGCGATGAATACCGGAATGGGCGGCCCCAGTCCGACGTTTATTAATTCCATCGTCATCGACCCGGCGAATACGTCGACGATCTACACAGGGCATGGATCTTCCGGCGGAATCAATAAGAGCACGAACGGCGGCACTTCCTGGACGCCGCTCACCAACGGCGTGCCGTCGGGGTTTCAGATAAACGCGATGGCCGCGACCTCCACGGGTATTTACGCCGCAGTCAGCAACAACGGAGTTATCAAAACTACGAATGGCGGAGCCAACTGGACGCCGGCGAATGTTGGTCTGTGGAGCACGTCCGTAAATGTTCTCGTTCGTCACCCAAGCAATGCGTCGACTCTGTTCGCGGGTGCCGTTAATACGTTGTCCGACGATGCTTTCGTTACCAAGTTGAATGCCGCAGGCTCGGGTCTTCTGTTCTCAACTCTCCTCGGCGGCAGTTTTGGCGACACCGGCATGGACGTCGCTGTAGATGGAAGCGGAAACATCCTTGTCGCAGGCCAGACGAACTCATTTAACTTTCCGGTTGCGAACGCCATTCAGTC
>DASUOZ010000223.1:0-2986 GCA_036276375.1 Pyrinomonadaceae bacterium
CACGCTTGCTGTTTCAGAGGCACGCAAACCCAACTTGTTCTCTTTCCTGGAAGGCGAAAAACCCTTCATTCCTTTGTCGAAGATAAAGGCGGAAATTCCCTTGCTCCGTTTTGCTTTATCCGTAACAGCCATCGCCACGCACGTATCGGCATGAATGGCGTGCGTGATGAAGTTTTTTGAGCCGTTGACGATCCAGCCGCCGTCGCTGCGCACGGCAGTCGACTTCGTTCCCGAAGCGTCTGAGCCGGCGCTCGGTTCGGTCAGTCCCCAGGCGCCGAGATGTTCACCGCTCGCGAGCGGCGCGAGATATTTCTTTCGTTGCTCTTCAGTCCCAAACTGGTAAATGTGATTCGAGCAGAGCGAATTGTGCGCGGCCACCGAGATACCGACGGAACCATCGACGCGCGACAGCTCTTCGATGATCGTCGCGTACTCGACGTAGCCCATGCCCGCGCCGCCGTACTCTTCCGGAAAGATCACGCCGAGCAGTCCCAACTCCGCCAGCTTCGGCTGCAACTCGACCGGAAAGTGCTGGCTCTCGTCCCACTCCATCACGTGCGGCGCAATCTCCGACTCCGCAAACTCGCGAACACTGAACTTCACCTGTTGTTGTTCTTCGGTTAATTCAAAATGCATATCCGTTATGTCCGTTTTCCCTTTTCCGGGGAATTAATCACGTGTGACTTCATCAAACGCTTTGCTTCGGCTGGGGAAAGAAAACGCCAGTAACCCGGTTTCAGATTCTCGTCGGTCAGAAAACCGATGCGCACGCGTCTCAACTTCAACACAGAATGGCCGATTAACTCAAACATCCGGCGCACTTGTTGATTGCGTCCCTGGTGAAGCAACACCTCGTACCACGCATTGGTTTGCGTCTCGCTGAGCTTCGTTAACTTCGCGGGCGCAGTGCGCGTGCCGTCTTCGAGTGTCACGCCTTTGCGCAAACGCAGAATCGCGCCGTCAGCCGGTACGCCTTTAACTTTAACCTCGTAGACCTTCTCGACGCGATTGCGAGCGGCCGTAACGAAGTTCGTAAAGTCGCCGTCGTTCGTCAGCAACAGCAGACCTTCGGTGTTGAAATCCAGACGGCCAACCGGATGCAGGCGGCCGAGATTCGGCGGCAACAGCTCCGTTACCAACGGACGTCCTTCCGGGTCCGACACGCTCGACAGGTAACCACGCGGCTTGTTGAGCAGAACGTAAACTTTGTCGCGCGCTTTGAGCTGAGGATTGATGAGCTTGCCATTTACTTTGATGTGATCGCGGTCGGGATCGGCCTTCGTGCCGAGCTCTTTGACGACTTCGCCGTTAACGGTCACCCGACCGGCCGTGATTAGCTCTTCGGCGTGTCTGCGCGAGGCAATGCCTGCCGTAGCGATAAGTTTTTGTAGTCGTTGTTCCACGACCTCATTATGACCCGCCGCCGCTGAGATCGTGAAAGTCTTCGACGCTCGGCAACTCCGACAAATCCTTCAAGCCAAATTGCAGCAGGAAATCTTTCGACGTTCCATACATCATCGGCCGCCCAACCGTGTCTTTGCGCCCCTTGGCGACGATCAGCTTTTTATCGAGCAGGGTTTTGATCGCTGAGGGAGACTGCACGCCGCGGATTTCGAGAATCTCGGGCACCGTGATCGGCTGCCGGTAGGCGATGACTGCGAGCGTCTCGAGCGACGCGATCGTGAGCTTGGCGCTCGGTCGAGTTTTCAAAAACGCGCGCACGTGCTCGTGATACTCGGGGCGCGTCGCAAACTGCCAGCCGCCGGCGACTTCACGCAACTGCAAGCCGCTCTGGCGCGCGTTGAACTCTTCGACTAGCCGAGCAAGTGATGTTTCGACGAGCGCTTTGTCGAGTTTCAATACTTCGGCGAGGGTTTTAGCGCTGAGGGGCTCTTCGGAAACGAAGATTAAAGCCTCGATGGTTGCGGACCGTTCGGTGTCGCTCTGCGGCGCCGAGAGTGGACCATCATCAGGCGTCTCCGCGTCCATTGCCGCGGCCGACTCTTCTTCGGCCAGCAGCGCCTCCAGTTCGCGGCTAGCCTCTTCGTTCAGCGCCGCCTCGTCTAATTTGTCTTGTGCTTCTTGTGCCTCTTCGTGGCTCATGTTTCTATGCCGCTACCCGAGCAATGATGTCGCCGAAAGTTTCACGCTGAAACAGTCTGACCTCTGTGGTCCGAACAAGTTCCAACACCGAGAGAAACGCCAGCACCAACTCGCGACGCGATCCGGCGCGCTCAAAAAAGAGGCGCAGGTTGAGCTCGCCCGACGACATCACCATGTTGCGCAAACGCTCCAACATCTCCGCCATCGTGACCTCTTCGCGCTCGATCTCCAGCAGCTTTTCTTCCTTGTGACGCGCGAGAATGTCCTGAAAAACTTTGAGCAGATCAAACAGGCCCACCGACACTTCCGGATTGTTCTTATCCGTCTCCAGCTCCGCTCGCTTGAACACCGCCTGTTCAACCGTCGCGCGCGACCACAACATTTCCGCCGCGGCTTTGTACTTCTGATACTCGAGCAGTTGATTCACCAGGTCAGCGCGCGGATCTTCTTCCTCCTCGGCCGCCGCCTGCGGATCGCGCGGCAACAGCATCTTCGTCTTCAACTCGATCAACGTGGCCGCCATCACCAAAAAGTCGCCCGCGACCGCGATGTCGAGCTCCTGCATGACGCGCAGGTAACGAAGATACTCGTCCGTGATACGAGCGACGGGAATGTCGTAGATGCTGACGTGCTCCTGGCGAATCAGGTGCAGGAGCAGATCAAGTGGTCCTTCAAACTCGCCCAGCAGGATCTTGAGATCGTCCGTGACGTCGTCCGAAACGATCTGCGGCACCGCGCCCGCGACGTTCAGAGGCGCCGTAGACTGGTCACGCGTGTTCAGCGTCTCGGGCCTTTCAACCGTCTGCGACTCCGCGACCGCCTCCACCACAGTTTCAGGACTCTCTTCGTTCATCGTTATCGCCGCGAAGTTCCCGTCAGCCCC
>DASUOZ010000224.1:0-3811 GCA_036276375.1 Pyrinomonadaceae bacterium
TACATGAGGAGCTGGTGAATGTTTGGCCCGTTCGCCGGCGCGGTATCAGTTTGTATCTCGCGTGTCTGCGCCAGCTCGCGCACGAGAGTGTCGTAAGCGCCGATCGAGAGATCGGCGAGGTTCATCCGTGGCGCGACTATAAAAAGGACGATCAAGAGGACCGGCGTAAGCCCGATCGCGATGCTGCGCCTGGCGACCGGCGCGAGTCCATCTCCTCTCGGGCGGTACGCAAGGATCGCCACGACCAGACAGATGAAGGCCGCGAGCACCAACGTGAATCGGGTGCTCGTTCCCGGGATCAGCACGAAGCCGGTAGCAAACGCGCCCGCAATCGCGCCGATCGTGTTAACCGCATAACTGCGTCCGACGCGACTCACGGCTCGCACCTGGTTGCTGGCCCAAACAAGCACCAGCGGCATCACCATTCCCATCAACAACGCCGGCACAAAGATCAGCAGCGTCGCCGACACGATCTGCAACACGAGCAGACCGCCCCACGATGAAACCTGAAAACCCAGCCCTAGCTTGATCAGTAACGCCGGAATCCTATTCAGCACAAACAAGCTGAACACGAGACTGACGGCAGTGATCACTTCGACGATCATGATCGTCGTCCGCAACTTCGCCGTTCGATCCTTACGCCCAACGATCCACGCACCGCCGGCGAGTCCGATCAGAAACAGCGCCACCACGATGCTGAACGCGTAAGTGCTCGAGCCGATAATCATCGTGAGGATGCGCGTCCACGAAACCTGCGTACTGATGGTCACGAACCCGGAAGCAAAGGCTGCAAACAACCAGAACCTCGGGCTATCAACGACTGTCATCTCCGCGCGGTCCGGCAAATCCGTTTCCACCTCGCGCGGAACATCCTGAAAAGCCTTTCGCTGAATACCGAACGCAATCACACCGACGAAGATATTGATAGCCGCTGCGATGATGATCGTCGTGCGCACTCCAAACGAGGGCAGCAGTACAAAACCCGCCGCGAGTGTGCCGAAGATCGCGCCGGCGAGATTGCATGCGTAAAGCCGTGTCACCGCATTGGAGTCATGGCCGGCGACACGAAGCAACGCGGCCGAGAGCACCGGCAGCGTCGCACCCATCAGCGTCGTCGGAACAAGCAACAGCAGTGACGAGAGTGCAAACCTCAACAGGGTGAACGTGAAGAAACCGGGGTGCAGTTGTTGCCAGATGTAGGCGTAAAGATCGTCGACCGCGCGAAACAGCAGCGGCACGAGCAGCGCGTAGATCGCGATGGCGATCTCCATCCAGCCGTACGCGCTAACCGGTTTCCTAATACGCGGCGCGAGCCGGCCCGCGAGCGCGCTGCCAAGTGCGAGACCGCCCATGAACGCAGCGAGCACTGTGCTCACAGCGAGCGTCGTCGCGCCGAATACGAGGCCCAACATGCGCGCCCAAAGAATCTCGTAAATCAGACCGGTCGCGCCCGATAAGACGAAACAAATATAAAGAGGCACAAGAAACACAAAAAAGCCGGCAGTTGGCCGCTCGCTCTCAAAACCATTCTTGTGCTTCTTGTGCGTCTTTGTGGCTGAAGGGTTCACAAATAAATGACGTGACTCGTACGCCAGATACTCGCTGGTATCGATCCCGGCGCCGCCGCAGTCAGCAGAATCGCGTAGTCGTGTTCGACTGCGTCGCGGGTCACGCTCGTTTTCATCGTTGTGTCGATCTCAAAATTCTCAGGCTGCGCGCCCGCCACCGGCGTCACCAACGCCAGCCGCCGCAGACAGCGATAAAGCTGCTCCATTCCCGATCCAAACGGCCCCACTTCATCACCCAACACCAGGCGGACTTCGGCGCGTTCCTCGACGAAGTGTTTTAGCAACGACGCCGTTTGCACAACACCCTTTTCGAATCGCAGTCGGAACTGGTCATTAGGCTCACCCGGCAAACGCGTATCGAGCACGATCGTGATGCGCCGTTCATCTTCCGACGTGAACTCCCGAACCGTGAGCCGCCGCGATCTCGCCGTCGCTTTCCAGTCGATGTGTCGCAAGTCGTCCTGCGGCTGGTAGTCGCGCATTGAAAACAGATCGTGACCCGCTCCACGACGCAATGACGGTAGCCGCCCGGCGTACATCGGCAACAGATGCAACTTGTCGCTAATCACTTCCGGTTTCGGGTAGACGATGATGTCCACGTTGCGCGCACGCAGCCGGCGCCGGCGGCGAAAGAAGCCAAACGGAAAACGCGTGGATAGTTCAAAGCCGTCGATCAATACGTGGCCGCGTTTGGGAAACAGTTGCTCGACGCGTTGCTCGGCCGAAGCGTGATGCGGCACGTAACTGAAGTAAGCGAGCAAACGTTTTGCATATCGACGTCTGGCCACCCGGACCTGCGCCTCATTGATGGGTGGCTCGCTGTTTGGTCCACGCGCTTCTACAAAGACGGAAAACGACGGCAACAGGCGTTTTGTGTTGCGCAAAGTAACGATCACTGGGGCCGGTTCTGCGGCAAAGATGTGATCCGGAAAACGCGCGGACACTGTTAAGTCGCGCAACGAAGTTCGCGCGGCAATCCAGCCGACGAACAACGTCGAACACAGCAGCGAAAACACGAGGAAGAGCAGATTGTTTCCTGTGTTCCACGCCGCAAAGCCGACGACGATAATGATCACCAGAAAGACGCCGCCGCCGCTGGTCGGCTCGAAGGGAAAATCGATGTTCGAGACTTCCACGCGCGCCGAACGCGCGAGCGGTGGAACGATGAAGATCGTCAACAGCAACGCGATGATCAGCGACACGATAGCGGCCACACCCGCGAGCGTTGTGTTATCGGATTGACGGGCCAGCACCGTCACCAGCGCAGCGGCGAGTCCGGCAAGGACCAGCAGGGTGCCAAGAATTACACGCGTGAACGAGGAGCGTTGCGGAGTCACAGAGGAACACTGACGGTCTTCAAAATCTCATTCAGCACGGCTTCGGCTTCTTCACTGCGCCGCAACGACGACGAGAAGCGCGAGCTGACCACGATGCGATGAGCGAAGACCGGTACGACCAGGCGTTTGATGTCATCGGGGATGCAGTAAGTGCGATCTTCCGTGAGCGCGAGGGCTTGCGCGGCGCGAAACAGAGCCAGTGTTCCGCGTGGACTGACGCCGAGATCGAGCATCTCCGACTCGCGCGTCGCCGCGACGATGCGCATCAGGTACTGGACCAGCGCGTCGTCAACAGACACCGTCGTGACCGCGCGTTGCAGTTCGACAACGGCGTGCGCGCTCATCACCGGTCCGAGGTCTTCCAGCGGATCCGCATACTCGCGATCGCGCAGAATCATTTCTTCGTCGGCGGGCGCGGGATAACCGATGCGCAGCCGCAACATGAACCGATCGAGTTGCGATTCAGGAAGCGGATAAGTGCCGTGATGTTCGATCGGGTTCTGCGTCGCGAGCACGATAAACGGCGCCGGCAGATGATGTGTCGCGCCCTCCACCGTGACGTGTCGCTCGGCCATCGCTTCGAGCAGCGCCGACTGTGTTTTCGGGGTGGTGCGGTTGATTTCGTCGGCCAGCACGACGTTGGCGAAAACCGGCCCGGGTTTCCACTCGAAAACACCGCTGTGCTGGTTGTAAACGGAGAGTCCGATCACATCGGAAGGTAGTAGATCGGACGTGAATTGAATTCGCTGGAAGGTGCAATCGAGCGCTCGCGCGAGGGCGTGGGCCAGCGTGGTTTTGCCGACACCGGGAACGTCTTCGACCAGCAGGTGGCCGCCGGCGATCAACGTCACGATGGCGAGCCGGATCGCTTCGGGCTTGCCTTTAATCACCGTCTCGACGGCGCTT
>DASUOZ010000225.1:0-3858 GCA_036276375.1 Pyrinomonadaceae bacterium
TTGGTCTCGTCCATTAGATGAGTGACAAAGATGTCGTCGGTACCGTTGCCGTCAAAGTCGCCGGCGTCGACGCCCATGCCTGCCTCGGCTTGTCCGTTTCTGTTGACGGCGGCGCCGGCCAAAAGCGCATCGTTAACAAACTTGCCGTTCTTTTGATTCAGCCACAGTTGGTTGTGATCGCCGTCGTTGGCGACGTAAATGTCGATCCAGTCGTCGCCGTTGAAATCCGCGGTGACGACTCCCAATCCATGGCCAAACTCCTTATCGAGTCCCGCCGAAACAGTTACGTCTTCAAAAACTCCCTTGCCCTTGTTGTGCAGCAGACGGTTGCCGGGCGCGCGAAAGACGCGCGGCGTGCAGTAGTCTCTTGCCGTCGTCGCGGCGTAACAGTTTGGACTATTGGTGACTGAGAATTCGGCATAGTTGACCAGCATCAGGTCCAGCCAGCCGTCGCGATCGTAATCGAAGAATGAAGCGCTCGTGCTCCAGCGCGGATCGCCGGCGCCGCTTTCTTTCGTGATGTCGACAAACTTGCCGTCGCCTTTGTTCAGATACAGCTGGTTGGAACCGAGATTCGTGAGGTACAGATCAGGCAGACCGTCGTTGTTGATATCACCGGAAGCGACGCCCATTCCATATCCATTCGCGACGATGCCACTTTGCTGAGTGACGTCGGTGAACGTGAGGCGCGCTTCTTTTCCGACTGTGAGATCGTTGCGGAACAGTCGCCCGCGTGGCGGCTCCGCACCGCGCCACGGAAAGAGTGTTTCGCCCGGCTTCGTACCCGGTTCGAGAACGTTGCCCTGCACCAGAAACACATCGAGGTCGCCGTCGTTGTCAAAATCAAACAGCGCTGCGCCGCCGCCCGTGATCTCGGGCAGATAGAATTTCCCCGTCATGCCGTTGTAGTGTTTGAACCGCAGCCCCGTCTGTTCCGCGCGCTCGGTGAAAAGAGGCGCGAATACGAGGGACAGCAGCAGCAATTTTGTTACGGTCATAACCGCGGGCATCAGCAGCGCCGTGCACTCTATCCCAAGGTCAAGCGTGTCTCAAGATTGATAGCCACAAAGAGGCACAAAAGGCACAAATCTGTTAGGAAAACCTTTGTGCTTCTTGTGCTTCTTTGTGGCAAATATAGTTTCGAGGCAAAGCGTATGAACGAACCACCAACTGCGTTGGTGGGATTGTTCATGCACTAACTTCACGGCTGGTGGTGTTAACTGAGCGAAGGAGAATTCCATGAGGAACGCCGTCTTACTTTTCACTGGACTCGCCGTCCTGCTCGCTACTTTCTCCGCACACGCGCAGGTCCAAACCAGCGTCAGCCACAACTATGAGTTCACGAACGGAAACTGGTTCGACGGGCAGAAGTTTGTGCGCCGCACGTTTTACACAGTGGGTAACAGGTTAACGACCAAACGGCCGGCGCGTATCGATCGCGTCTTCGATCTTTCCGGCAAGTACGTCGTGCCGCCGTTTGGTGAGGCGCACAATCATAACCTCGACTGGTCCAGCGACGAGCGCTTCGCCCGCGTAAACAAGATGTATCTCGACGCCGGCATCTTCTACGTGAAGAACCCAAACAGCCTGCTGCGGTCGAAAGAACCCACGTCTGCGCGCATCAATCTTCCCACGACCGTTGACGGAATTCTTTCGAACGGTGGTCTAACCGGCTCGGGCGGACATCCCATCGAGATCGTTTCGCCGCAGCGCGGCTTCAAGCCCGGAGACGGCGAAGGCGGTTTCTATTACGTCATCGACACCGCCGCGGATCTCGAAAAGAAGTGGCCCATCATCAGCTCCGGCAAACCCGATTTCATCAAGACCTATCTGCTGTATTCGGAAGAGTATGCGAAGCGCAAAGACGACAAGGCATACGATGGATGGAAAGGTCTCGACCCTGCCGTGCTCCCGGAAATCGTTCGCAAAGCACATCGCGAGGGCTTGCGCGTCTCCACTCACGTAGAAAGCGCGGCCGACTTTCACCACGCCGTGGCCGCCGGTGTCGACGAGATCAATCATCTACCTGGTTTCAGACCGGATCGAAACGACGTTTCGAATTATGCAAACCTCGCGCGCTATCAAATCTCCGAAGCTGACGCCAAACTCGCCGGGCAGAAACAGATCGTCGTGGTCACCACGATCGGTGAAACCGCCGAGCAAACGTTCAATGAGAAACTTCCCGAACAGGCACGGTTGGCAGTGCGCTCGCTGCTGGTCCAAAACTTACACCTGCTGCACAAGCACCGCGTACCGATCGCGATCGGCAGCGACAGTTTCCGCCAAACGGCCCTCGTTGAAGCACTCAGTCTCGCGAGGATTGAGGCGTTTGATAATCTCACATTGCTTAAGATGTGGTGTGAAACAACCGCCACTGCCATCTTTCCCAGGCGCAAGATCGGCCAACTCAAAGACGGCTATGAAGCCAACTTCCTCGTGCTTACCGGCAACCCGCTGGCCGATTTTGCGAACGTGAAGACAATTGAATTGCGCGTCAAACAAGGCGAACCTCTACAGTAATCGACCTGCTGTGCAATAATCTCCCGCCAGGGAGAAGCGCCCATGCAAGCCTTACCTCAGGATCTCAAGTACGGTCTTCGTATGCTCTTGCGACGGCCGTTGTTGACCATCGGAATCTCACTCTCGCTCGCGCTCGGTATCGGCGCCAACAGCGCGGTGTTCAGCCTGGTCGATGCGGTTCTCTTCCGGCCACTAAATGCCGGCGACACGTCGCGGCTCGTTTCGCTTTACACGAGCGACTACTCAGGACCGCAATACGGCGCGTCGTCTTACGCTGATTATGTCGACTTCCGCGATCGGACCAACGTGTTCGAAAGCCTCGCCACCTTTACGGAGATATCCACCGGGTTCAAGTCAGACCATCAGTCGGACGTTGCTTACGGCCTGCTGGTCAGCGAAAACTATTTCGATCTACTCCGCGTTAACGCGGCGCGCGGCCGCACGTTCCAAACTGATGACCAGCAAACTTCGCAGCCGGTTGTCGTCGTCAGCCATCGCTTATGGCAGCAGCGATTCGGGGGCGACTCCGCGCTCGTGGGCAAGACCGTCTTTTTGAATAACAACAGCTTCACCGTCATCGGCATCACGCCCGAAAGTTTTACGGGTACGGATCTCGGTCGCTCACCGGAACTCTTTGTGCCGATGCAGAATTACCCCCAACTCGGATTCGAACCGGGCTTTGCAACCAGCCGCGCGACACGCCAGTTCTCAATCATCGGGCGGCTCAAGCCCGACGCATCCGAAGCTCAGGCGCAAACGAGTCTGAACATGCTCGCGGATCAACTCGCCGGCGCTTATCCGGAAACCTGGAAAGATCGTAACCAGCAAACACGCAGAGTCAGCCTCGTCGCTGAGCACTATGCGCGCGTTCCGCCGGAAGTCAGAAGCGTGATGCTGGGATTTGCGGGACTGTTCACGGTGTTAGTCGGGCTAGTGCTGTTAATCGCGTGCAGCAACATCTCAAACATGCTCCTCGCACGCGCCACGGCGAGACAAAAAGAGATGGCCGTGCGCACCGCGCTCGGCGCGAGTCGCAGCAGATTGATCCGGCAGTTACTGACTGAGAGTCTGCAACTTTCTCTGATTGGAAGCATCATCGGCGTTCTGCTCGCGCCCGTCTGCATCAAGCTGCTGATGGCTGCCTTTCTGCCGCCTTCAGCCACGGCGCTGCCCATCGACATCGGCATCAATCCGCGCGTGATTGTCATAACGCTCGCGGTCGGATTAATCACCGGCCTGGTCTTCGGCCTCGTTCCCGCGCTACATGCAAGCCGCAGCGATCTCCTGTTGGCGATGAAAGACGACTCACCGGTGCTGCACACGGGATCGCGCCGATTC
>DASUOZ010000226.1:0-3293 GCA_036276375.1 Pyrinomonadaceae bacterium
GCTTCTTCAGGTGTTGCGCGCCGAATCATAAGCGCCTATTGCGGTGCTTCGTCGTGATGCTCAGTGGTGTAAAGGCGAAGGATGTCCTGACCCTGACGGGAACGGGGATCGATGGTGCGCAGATGCTTGCGACCCTGCATCTCCCAAATCGCAGTAACTACTCCGTCTTTCTCTACAGCGTGATACGTGATTTCTTCGGTGTTTGGTTCAGGCGCGGGCTCGGTTGCGGGGGCCGCGCCCTGCCCTATTGCGGTTTCGTTTTCAGACATACAAACTCAACAACTCTCCAATCTTGTGTGGGGTGTTTTTGGGTGTCGCGATTGTTGCACATCAACCACGCCAGCGCAACGCCACCTCAACGGCTTTGCGCGGCACGACCACGCCCCAACCCTGTCGCTCGACTTCCACCTCCGGGACGCGCTCCGCCGTGTCGATCAGAATGCGCTTGACCTGCTGCGGAGTCAGCTTTGGATTTGCCTCCAGCATGCACCCGACGATCGACGCAACGATCGGCGACGCGAAGGAAGTTCCGTCAACGAATTTGTAGTGATGATTGATGACGTTGCCTTCCCGAAGTTTGATGGTGATGAGCTGGCGCAGTAGCGGAATCGGCAGATCGCGAGCTTCATCTAGTTGTTTGTCGACGCCGGCGTGCGTGAGCAGAATCCCTTTCAACTGCTCGTCAGCCGCGGCGTCGAGCTCGGCGTAGAGGTGCGCTTCGGCGGCGGTTGGCGTATGCGGCAGGATTGGGCCAGCGACCCAAATACCCGGCGCGATAACTTCCGGTTTTTGTAGACCATCGATCGTTGGCCCATACGACGAACGGTACATGCCGCGTCGCGCGCGATCGAGCGAGTTTTGATCGTCGAGCCCGCCGACGGAAATGGCTGCCGGAGAGCTCGCGGGCGGCAGCACGGGATGGCCGGGCGCAAGACCCGCATTTCCCACGGCACAAACAACCGTCAGACCCGCTTTCACTGCTTCTTCCACGAGTTGACAAAGCGGATTTTCGAGGTACGTCTGTTCGAAATCGCCGCCCGCGGAGATGTTGACAATGCGAATCGAGTACTTGTCTTTGTTGGCGAGCACCCAGCGCAGTCCAGTTTCGATGTTGCTTTCGGGAATGCGCCCGGTCTTGCCGATCTTCACGAGCACCACTTTGGCGTCGGGCGCGATGCTGCGATAGAGACCGTCCGACAGAAAACCGTTCCCCGCGGCGACGACCGAAGTCATCATTCCGTGCCAACTCGCAACGTCGTGCGTCCGCAACGACGACACGTCGTCGGCCGGAGAAAAAATGTTGTGGTAGGCAACGATCCGATTGACGGGTTCCGTCAGATCGCTGTGGGCGTAAAACCCCGAATCAAGGAAGGCAATGGTGACGCCCCGTCCCGTAAAGCGAGCGTCGGCATCCATCCTGACGGGAACTGGCAGCGCTGGCTCGATTTCGATAATCTCTGGCATAATCTCTGGACGTTTCAAGGAGACATAATAAATGAAGACGAGAAATGTATCGATCTTGTTGGCTCTTGTGTTTGTGATTGCGAGCGTTGCGTTCGCCAGCGAGATCCCGTCCCCGGCAATCGGTTCGAGGATTGAAGAATTCAGTTTGCCGGATGTGAACGGCACCGAGCGTTCGCTAAAATCACTCGCCGGAAAGAACGGCACCGTCCTGCTTTTCATCGCCGTGCAGTGTCCGGTTTCCAATGCCTACAATGAGCGCATGGAACAGCTCGCTCAAGAATACAAAGCCAAAGGCATCGCAGTGGTCGGTATCAACTCCAACGTTGCCGAAGACGCAGCCGCAGTTAAGGCACACGCTGCCGAGCACAAACTCAGTTTTCCGATTCTGAAAGATCCCGGCAACAAGGTCGCCGATAAGCTCGGCGCCAGCGTCACGCCCGAAGCATACTTTCTCGACACCAACAACAGACTTCTTTATCACGGACGCATCGACAACTCCCGCAACGCGGCGCGGGTCGAAACCAGCGATTTGCGTAACGCGCTCGATGCAGCACTCAGCGGCAAGCCAGTTGAAAAAACGGAAGCCAAGGCATTCGGTTGCACTATCAAACGGGGTTAAGCATGCGTCGTCTTCAGCTTTTCGTACTAATTATTTTTTGCGTGCTGTTGGCCAGTCTCGCGGCGCCTGCTCAGAAGAGAAAATACAGCGCCGAGAAGACGCCGAAGATCGTGGTTGAGCCGATCGATACCGACGCGCTCAAAACCCTGCTCACTCAGCAACGGCAACAGCCGTTGCTGGTGAACTTCTGGGCCACGTTTTGCGATCCCTGTCGCGACGAGTTTCCCGACCTCGTGAAGATCGATAAAGACTTCCGGCCACAATCGCTCGAGTTCGTTACCGTTTCACTCGACGACGTGAGCGACATCAAAACGTCGGTGCCTGAGTTTCTCGGCTCGATGAAGGCGACGATGCCGGCGTATTTACTTGACGCGTCGGATCCCGAGCCGGCTATCAATCTCGTCGATCCGAAGTGGCGCGGCGATCTGCCGGCGACGTTTCTCTACAACGAAAAAGGCGAAATCGTTTACAAGCACATCGGTCGCGTGGATACAGCCGAATTGCGCGCTGAGATCCAGAAGCTGGTTAAGAAAGGTGATGGGCAGTAGGGCAGGCCTTCGCGCTTGTCTTTTGGCCTCGCGATGATCACTCCCGAAGTTATCTCCGCCCACAATCTCACTCCCGAAGAATACGAGCGAATAAGAGAGTTGCTTGGCCGCGAACCGAGTTTCACTGAACTCGGCATCTTCTCGGTGATGTGGTCCGAGCACTGCTCTTACAAATCTTCGCGCGTCCACTTGAAACGACTGCCGACCACCGGCGAGCGCGTGATCGTGCCGCCCGGCGAGAACGCCGGCGTCGTCGATCTCGGCGACGGCTGGTGCGCGGCTTTCAAGATCGAGTCGCACAATCACCCGTCGTTTATCGAACCGTTTCAGGGCGCCGCGACCGGCGTTGGCGGAATTCTGCGCGACATCTTCACCATGGGCGCGCGCCCGATCGCGTCAATGAACAGTTTGCGGTTTGGCTCGCTGGACCATCCGCAGCACGGGCGACGCAATCGATCGTTGCTGGCGGGTGTGGTTGCCGGCATCGCGCATTACGGAAACGCTTTTGGTGTCGCGACTGTCGGCGGCGAAGTCGCGTTTGACGATGCTTACGCTTTGAATCCACTCGTGAACGCGTTCGCGCTCGGCCTCGTGCGCCACGATCAGATCTTCTTTGGTAAAGCAACCGGCATCGGCAATCCTGTCTTGTACGTCGGTGCGAA
>DASUOZ010000227.1:0-9923 GCA_036276375.1 Pyrinomonadaceae bacterium
TTACAACTACGACGAGTGGGACCGCGATTTGACGGACCATCGTCTGGGCTGGTGCCGCGTCATCGAGAAGCGCGTGAAGCAGGGCGACCGCGCGTTTGTCGAGGAAACAAAGGAACGGCACAAAGGCGTCATCTCGTCGATCCGGCACCAGTTTCAATTAATGAAACCCGAAAACCTCACGCGCGTCGCCAATGAGGTTGACGGCGAGGAATTCGATCTCAACGCCGTGATCGACTACGTGATCGATCGCCGTGCCGATGGGCAACAGTCCGAGCGGATCTACACGAAACGACTGCGGCGACGACGTGACGTGGCGGTGTCGTTTTTGTTGGACCAGTCGTCATCAACCGCGCGAACGATCGGGCGCCATCCGCTGCAACCGTACACACGCCCCGGCCGGCGGATCATCGAGATCGAAAAAGAAGGGCTCGTGTTGATGAGCGAGGCGCTGGAAGCTGTCGGCGACGTTTATTCGATTAATGGCTTTACTTCGGAGGGGCGGCGTAACGTGAAGTTTTACGTCGTGAAGGACTTCAACGAGAAGTATAACGATGAGGTGAAGCAGCGCATCGGCGGCATCAATTATCAGAACAACACGCGTCTCGGCGCCGCGATTCGTCACGCAACGGCGCGGCTCGCAAAGCAGGACGCGCGGACGCGGCTGCTGATAGTTTTGTCGGACGGGCGTCCTTACGATCACGATTACGGCGATGCGCGTTACGCGCGCGAGGACACGCGCGAGGCGTTGCGGCAGGCGAAAAACGAAGGCATCACGCCTTTTTGCATCACGATCGATCGGGAATCAGAGGCTGAGCTAAAAGACTTGTACGGCGAAGTAGGCTACACAATTATCGACGACGTGCTCTCTTTGCCGGAGCGTCTCCCTGGAATCTACCGCCGCCTTACGACGTAAACCCATCCACAGATTACACAGAGCTTTTTAATCTGTGTAATCTGTGGATGGCCCGAAACCGCCGCCACCGGGCGTCTCAACCCTAATGCGATCTCCCGCTTTAAGTTGGTGCGAACTCTTTGCGGTGATCTCGCGACCGTTAACACTGTTTCTGCCGGCCTTGCCATCCGAGCCGTCCTGCAAACCATATGGCCCACGCTTGCGACGATCGGCTAACAACGACATGCGCGCCGGCACCAACGTCTCAATCTCGCGCACGACGCCATCACCACCACGTTGTCTTCCTTCACCACCCGACCCACGCCGCAACCGATACTCACAAACGCGCAACGGATACGCATATTCGAGCGCCTCAGCGGGCGTGTTCAGACTATTTGTCATGTGCGTGTGCACACCGCTCATCCCATCGAGCGACGGCCGCGCGCCCATGCCGCCCGCCACGGTTTCGTAGTACGAAAACTCCTGACCCGTACGCGTGTCGATCCCGCCAATCGTGAGATTGTTCATCGTGCCCTGACTCGCCGCCGGTATTCGTTCCGGCAACGCCTGGCTCAACGCTTTGAACAGTACGTCGACGATCCTTTGCGACGTCTCCACGTTTCCTCCGGCTACCGACGCTGGTGGATTGGCGTTAACGACCGTTCCCGCCGGCGCGATCACTTCCACAGGCTCCATCAATCCCGCGCTCGCCGGAACTTCGCCGCCGACGAGACACCGAAAGACGTACGACACAGCCGACACGGTGATCGCTTCCACAGCGTTGATCGCACCAGTAACCTGCGGCGCGCTGCCGGTGAAGTCGATCAGCGCGCGTTCGCCGCGAATCAGCACGCGCACTTTTATGCGCACCGGCTGATCATCGATGCCGTCGTCGTCCAATGCGTCTTCAGCGTCGTAAGTGCCGTCAGGAATCGAGGCGATCGTATGGCGCATGAGACGCGCGGAGTATGCGATCAACTGCGCGGCGTAGGCCGCGGCTTCTTTCTCGCCGCGGCGTTCAATGATCTCGAGCAAGCGTGCGGCGCCGGTTTTTAGCGAACCGATCTGCGCGTCGAAGTCGCCGCGGCGTTCGACGTTCCCGCGCACGTTCGCGAGCAGTAGACGCATCGTGTCGTGGTCCAACTCGCCGTTTCGCACGAGCCGGATCGGCGGAATGCGAAGGCCTTCGCCGTAGATGTCTGTCGCCAGGCCCATCGAACCGGGCGTGGCGCCGCCGATGTCCGCGTGGTGCGCGCGATTCGCAACATAGAACAGAATGCGTTTGCCTTTGACGACCGGCATCACAAGGGTGACGTCGGGAAGATGCGTGCCGCCGGCGAACGGATCGTTCACCGCGACGACGTCGCCGGGCGCGAATTTGATCTCTTTCAACGCAGCGGCGACGGCCATCGGCATTGAACCGAGGTGGACGGGCATGTGGTCGCCCTGCGCGATTACGCGACCGTTGGCTTCGAACACGGCGCAGGAGTAGTCGCGCCGCTCTTTGATGTTTGGCGAGAACGCGGTGCGACGTAGCGCGACGCCCATCTCTTCCGCCACGGACGTGAAGAGGGCGCGATAGATCTCGAGCGTCGTGGGATCGAAACGGGCCTTTTTATTCGCCTTCTTCATCGGCTTTGTTCATTCGCTTTTCTTCATTCGCTTAAATGTTTTCCCCCTCCGGCACTTTGGGTAGAGGTACTTCAGAGTTCAATCAAGATGTTCCCAAACTTATCGACTCGCGCCCTGGCATCGCCGGGAATTAATGTCGTCGCAGAGTACTCGGTGACGATACAGGGCGTCTTCAATTTAACGCCGCCGCGGAGTTCGTCGCGCCGGTAGACGAATGCGTTGACTTTCCGGCCGCCAAAGTAGGTCATGATATTTCCCTGTGGCTTCGCGGTTCCCGACGAGACAGGGATCTTACGCACCGGCAGCTTCGGCACCAAACCAAACGATCTTAGCCGTGCGCTTACAATCTCGATCTGGCTGTTTTCCTGTGCGTAACCGTAACGCTCACGATGCGCGCGATGAAAACTCGCCGCGATGTTACCGCTCGTGTTTTTTACTTCCAGTTCAAACGACTGCCCGCGATAACGCATCGCGAGCGAACGTTCGTGCCGTTGCCGCGCACGCGCGAAACCTTCGGCGCGCAGCAGCGCCGCAGCTTCGCGTTCCATCTCGGCAAACACTCCGCGTAAGCGCGCAATCTGTTTCGGCTCGTTCGTAAACATGACCGTGCGGCTCTGGTCCTTGATCACATCCGCAACCATCACGCCGACCGCGGACAGCGCGCCGGGCGCCGGCGGCGCAATCACCACAGGAATGCGCAACGCACGCGCGAGCTCGACGGCATGCAAACCGCCGGCGCCGCCAAACGGCAACAGGGCAAACTGCCGCGGATCGTGACCGCGCTCGACTGAAATGTGCCGCAGCGCGCGTTCCATGTTCGTGTTCGCAACCGACAACACTCCTTCCGCCGCAGCCACAACACTGGAACGCTTCCCGGACACGCGACTCAAATCGTTTGCCAACTGCTGCATCGCTTCGTGCGCACGCCTTGCATCAAGTCTGAACTCGCCACCCAACAGACCGCCGCCGCCGAAGTGGCCCAACACGACGTGCGCGTCCGTCACCGTCGGCAACAACGAACGGCCATAACACGCGGGCCCCGGATCCGCGCCCGCCGACTCTGGTCCAACGCGCAACGAACCACCCTCATCAACGCGCGCGATGGAGCCACCGCCCGCACCCACCGTGTGAATGTCCATCACGGAAACCGCCACGGGCAAACCGGCGACGGTGGCTTCGTTCGTCGTGCGGATCGCGCCGGCGTCGCAGAGCGCGACGTCGGTTGAAGTGCCGCCCATGTCAAACGTGATGATGTTTCGCAGACGGGCGGATTGCGCGGCCCTCAATGCACCGACAACACCGCCGGACGGACCGGAAAGAATCGTGCGCACCGGCTCAACCGCCGCCATTTCAGCCGAGATGCTGCCACCCGACGATTGCATCACGCGAAGCCCAAACCCGGTTTTCAGCCGACTCAGGTACCGGCCCATCAGCGGCTGCAAGTAAGCATTGATGACAACCGTCGAGGTGCGCTCGTATTCGCGATACTCAGGCAGTATCCGGCTGGAGATTGAAACCGGCACGCCCAACGCCTCAATCACCTGCGCCACTTTTTCTTCGTGTTGCGGGTGGAGAAAGGAAAACAACAAGGAGATCGCGACCGACTCCACGCCTGCGTCCCTCAATCTCCGCACCAACCCGTCAAGCGAAGTGTCGTCGAGTGGTTGCAGAACTTCGCCCGAAGCAACGACTCGCTCAGCAACTCCAAAGCGAAGCTCGTCGGCAACCAACGGCGGCGGCTTCACGGCATCGAGGTTGTAAAGCTCGGGCCGCGCCTGGCGGCCAATCACCAGGACGTCTTCGAAGCCTTTGGTCGTGATCAGCGCGGTGCGCGCGCCGCGGCGTTGAAGTAGAGCGTTGGTGCCGACTGTGGTGCCGTGAACCACATCGAAACGATCCAGTTGGACCGGGATTTTAAGGCAGATTTGGTCCAAGCCGTTGCGAATGGCTAGTGAAGGATCGGAGGGTGTAGAAGGGACCTTGAAAAGATAAAGCCGGCCGGCGTGTTCGTAGACGAAATCGGTAAACGTACCACCGGTGTCGACGCCGACGCGGAGAGGATCACGCACCGACGTCCACCCAGCACCCGCGCTCATTCGATTCGCGCACTGCATCGAGCACCAGTTGCACTCGATAACCATCCTCGAAGCTGGCGCCGTCCGTGACCATCTTCCGGCCGCTACGTATCGCGTCGACGATGCGACACGCAAACGCCGTGAATCCGCGCGACCAACTACTCTCGCGCATGCCCTGGGCCATGTGGTCCTGATCGACTTGCACCGGCCGCCATGTGCCTGAACCGGCCGGCGAGAGCCACAACTCGCCGGTCTCTTCGACCATCAGCGCGCCTTTGGTGCCGTAAATCTCGAGCCGATTCTCATATTTCCCTGACTCGACAACTGAAAGAGCCGCCGCGCCAGTCGCCCCCTGCGTGTGTGGTCCATCAGCGAAATGAAACAGCAGTTTGGCTTCGTCGTCGGTAGTCACAGGGCGCAAGCCGCCGGAAGATTTGTCCGGCCGTTCTTTGATATGCGTCGTCAGCATGCCGAAAGTGCGACTGACTTCGGTGCTCAACATCCAGCGAAAAGAATCGATCACGTGCGAACCGATTGCGCCGAGCGTGCCGCCGCCCATTGCCGCGTCAGACCACCAGTCCCAACCGCGATCGGCGAGGCCGCGATAATCAGAACGAAAAACGTAGTTGCAGTGACGAACCGCGCCGACGGCTCCGGTCTGCAACATGCCACGCATCGTGCGGCGACTGTTCAGAAACCGCAGCTCGTGATCGATCAACGCAAGGACATTCGCGGCACGGGCTTTTTCCACCATGCGCGCCGCTTCACCAGCATTCATAGCCATCGGCTTCTCACACAGCACTGCCTTGCGCTGCTCGAGCGCGGCCAGCGTGATCTCCATGTGTGTGGAAGGCGGTGTGACGATGCTGACGAGGTCCACGTCGTTGCGTTCGACCAGCTCCTGCCAATCGGAGGCGAGGTGTTCGATGGCAAATTCTCTTGCAACTTCCGCGGCGCGCTCGCGATGCCGGCTCGCAATCGCCACTACCTTCGCGCCCATGCAATCTCGAAAACCGGGGATTTGCGTGGTCCGCGCAAACCCCGCCCCGACAATACCAATCCCTACAGGCGTGGTCTTCATGGGTGTACTTCTTACCACAAAATACACCAGTTGGAAATTTAGTTTTCGCGCCCGGCGAGTCGGGCGATCATGTTGACGAGTTGACCGGCCGTTATCGGTTTGGCGATGTGCATCTGATAACCCGCGGCAAGAGCTTGTCTGCGATCTTCGTCGCGTGCATAGGCCGTCAACGCGGCCGCGGGCGTGTTGCCGCCTTCGTCCTGTGCCAGCGATCTGACGCGGTTGATGAAAGTGTAGCCGTCTTCGTCAGGCATCGCGATGTCGCTGAGGATCACGTGCGGCCGCCACTGCACCAGCGTGCTCAACGCCTCACGCGCTGAGGTACACGTTTTAACTTCCGCACCCGTGCGCTCGACTACGGTGCTGATAATCTCGCGGGTTTCCATTTCATCGTCGACGAGCAAAACGCGCAAGCCGTCGAGCGAACCCAGTTCCACCGCGTGAATCTCACCGCTGTGCATCACCGCGATTGGCTGCGCGCGATCGGTAAGCACTGGGAACGAGGCCGAAAACGTCGCGCCTTTCCCGACGCCGTCACTACCAGCCGAAACAGTGCCGCCGTGCAGCTCAACCAGATGACGAACGATCGCGAGCCCCAGCCCCAGACCGCCAAAGCTGCGTGTGGTTGAACTGTCGGCTTGCCGAAAACGATCAAACACACGCGGCAGAAACTCGGCATCGATGCCCTGGCCGGTGTCGTTGACGGTGACTTTCACGTTTGCGCCATCCTGCAAGACCCGCACATTGATGCGGCCGCCGTGGGGCGTGAACTTCACGGCATTCGACAAAAGGTTCCAGATGATCTGTTGCAGCCGAGCGGAGTCAGCGGAGATCGCTCCGAGCGCTGGTTGCGCCCAGTAGTCCAACGTAATTCCTTTCGCATCGGCGGCCGGTTGGACGACGGCGATCGCCGCGCGCGTTACGGAACAGATATCGAGCGGCCTGACGTCGAGATTGAGTTTGCCGGAAACGATTCGTGAGACGTCGAGCAGATCGTCGATGAGTTGCGCCTGCACGCGCGCGTTCCGATCGATCGCGTCGAGACCCTGCGCCAGAACTTTTTCGTCGCGCCGCGCTTCGCGCAAGACGCTCGACCACCCCAGCAGCGAAGTCAGCGGTGTGCGCAGTTCGTGCGAGAGCGTCGCCAGAAATTCGTCCTTGATCCGGTTCGCAGCCTCTGCTTCAGCACGCGCGCGTTCGGCCCGCACCAGTAGTTGTTCGCGAGCTTCTTCGGAACGTTGCAGCTCGCTGATGTAACGCGAAAGCTCCTGCACGTGCAGACGCGCGGCTTCGGTCTGTGCGACTGAAGCTTCGATGTTTTTCAAATATGTTTGATACGTGAAGCAGATGATCAGGATGATGGGCACGGTCGCGACGACGGCATAAAAGTTGGTAGTCCTCATCAGAATCGCGATGATGCCGGCCGCGGATGCGCCCGCGAAGTATGTGACTGACGTCCAGAGATAGTAAGTGCGCCAGGTGTTCCAGATTGATTCCTTGATCTTGGACGACTTCTCGATGGCGATCAGAGTGGTATTCGCGATGTACTGCACCATCGCCATCAGGCAGATCGCGCCGAAAAACCGCGCGGAGAAGCGGTCGTCAATGATGTTTGCCGGCGGGCCCACAACCCAGAACAAAGCTGCGACTGTAAAGAACGTCGAAGTCGCCAGGATGGCGGAGTTGAACAGGACCGTCCGTGGGCGTTTGCTGATGATCAGCGTGGCCGCCACACCCTCCAACGCAGAAACGAGAATCGCCGCGGCGCCCCCGTAAAGCAACAAGGTGAGAAAGACGAACGTGTCGGCCACAGTGATGCGGCCGCTCACCTTGGGGATCTTGATCGCGACCAGCGAGCTCGCCATCACGCTCAGACAGAGAAAGATGAAGCCTGCATCCAGGGTCCGGAAGGGTAATGCATACAGTGAGGCCAGTACGATCACTGCTCCAGCGGTCACCAGCGACCACATGTACACATGCCCGAAGCTGTCTCGATTAACATCAACTCGTGCCGCGCTCATTGTTACCTCGAGAGAATTGGCTGGTGTGTAAGAGTATTCCTGAAGCGCGTGGGGACAAAGTTCACGCGCTCCCGGACGAAACTAATAACCCCCGGCTAAACCCAGGGCTAGTAATCGAGCGAATCAGAACCGTCGTCTGACGCTGCCGCCATCTTCGGACCGCTCTCGCCTTTCAACATTGCTGATTGTGCGCTCGCCACCAAATCACCGGTGATCACTCCATCGCCGGTAATCACTCCGTCGCCGGTGATCACGCCGTCACTGACGTAAGCGCCCTGCGACAAAAGATTCTGAAACAACAGGTTGACGGCCAGGAATGAAGCGCCGTCACCCGTGATGACTCCGTAACTCGTCAGAATATAATCGCCCGTAATCACCCCGTTTGAGAAGAACGACGGATCGAGCAGCAACACGCCGTCGCCCGTGATTACACCGCTACCAAGCAAGTTGCCGGGTGCGTAGACGAGCTGATAGCGCGTGATTAGATCTTCGCCGGTGGCGTAAGTGTGATTGAGAACTATGCCACGCGACCACGTAAAACTTTTGTTCGCCACCGTACTTACGGCCGCAGGTGCGGTTTGAACGTTCAACAGCGGCTCGCCGACAGCCGCCGAGCTCAGATCGCTGCGCACCAACGTCGCGAGCTGCACGGCGCCCGCGATGTTCAGTTGTCCAGCGCCCTGTTCGAGCATGTTGTAACCCGCGAGCGGTTGCGCGCTGTACATCAATAGCGCTTTCACGAGATTCGGCGTCAGGTTTGGATTCGCCTGAAGCATCAGAGCGGCAGCGCCGGCGGCGACGGGCGTCGCCATCGAAGTACCACTCAAGTACATCATCTTCCGTTGCGCGGCGCTGCTGACGCCGGCGTCCAGCGACGGCGTTTGCGTCACCAGGTAATTGTTTACGGCTTCGGCTTCGATCAACTTGTTGCCGGGCGCAACGATATCAGGTTTGATGATGTTGTCGTAACGGTGGACGCCGTCGTTATCGGTCTCGAAGCTGCGCGTGGGACCGCGTGAGCTGAACGAAGCCACGGCGTCGTCATCGCGCGCGTCAGTGCCAAACGTGTTCGTGGCGCCGACGGTGATCGCCGACGGTTCGTTGCCGGGCGAATGAATGTGGCCGTAGAGCTTGTTGCCGTCGCTGTCTTTGCCGTTGTTTCCCGCGGCGGCAAAAACAACAACACCCGCGTCAACGAGCCGGCGCACGGCGCGACAGATCGGATCGTTGCGATACGAATCAACCGCGGGCATGCCGAGACTCATGTTCACAACGCGAATGTTGTAGGCGACGCGATTGGTGGCTACCCAATCGAGCGCGCGCAGCAATGTTCCGGTCGTGCCGAGTCCCTGTGAATTCAGGACGCGCAGGTTGATCAAGTTCGCATTCGAAGCGATGCCCGTGTATTGCGCGCTTGAGATACGGCCGTTTCCGGCGGCGAGGGCGGCGACGTGCGTTCCGTGTCCGTAAGGATCGTCAGTGCGTCCTTCGCCGGTGAAGTCTTCACTGTAGACGACCCGCACTTGGTTTGATCTGTTGAGAAACGAGTGATGCGCAGTGTCGATGCCTGAATCGAGAATGGCGATACCGACGCCGGTGCCGTCGAGCCTCGTGCTCGTTGCGTTAGGAGTCACTCTGACTTGATCGGCGCCCGTCGTGGACGTGAGATGGCCCATAGGCTGCACGTCGCGGTTCAGCGAAACGTAAGCCACGTCCGAGCGTGAGGCGAGATTAACGGCGACGTGCGCAGGCACCGTCACGATGCGTGCGCGAAAAGTCTTGAGTTTGCGAATGTTGCTGCCGGTGTATTCGAGTGTCGAGTCGAGCGATAGCTCCGGTTCGTAAGCCGGTTGCACGATGATGCGGATCAGATCGGCGCCCTTGCCGTCGTTGACGGTCTTAAGAATGTCTTTGGAGATCTTCCGGTCGAGCCGAACGTCGACAGTCTGAGTGGTTAGTTGAACGTCGCTGAGAGATTGCGCGTGGCTCCTTCGTTCGATAAAGCACGTTAAAACAAGGAGTGAGGCAAAGCCACTCCACAGCATCGGGTAAAGAAAACGTCTCATTCCTGGTACTCCGTAAATACCGTGCTGAGGCTCGGGGCTGCGACGCTTACGTCGGGTGAAGGGAAATCACGGCGATTTCTTTGCACCGTCCGGGGCGTAGAGGTCGGGGGGAACGAAGTCTAGCATGCGATAAACAACGTTTCAACGCGCTAAATG
>DASUOZ010000228.1:0-2769 GCA_036276375.1 Pyrinomonadaceae bacterium
GCGGACATCAACACGATTACTTCACTCGGCACGAACGTCAATCTGAAGGTGCTGCGCGCAAACGGCGTTAACACCGCGTTGACGATCTTTACGCCAACGGGACAGTCGCTCGTGCCGCTCACCGTCGAGTACCCGATTGAAAGAAACGGTTTGTTCCGCGAGATGGCGTATTACACCTCCGCGCATCCGGCGCTGCTCTCGAATGACCTCGTGAGATCGGGTCAATCCTACGTGCGTAACATGCTCGACCTCGCGGTTACGCGACTGCGCGATCGGGGCATCGTGATCTCGCCGCATATCATCGAGGTGGCTGAGCGTCTCTGCCTCGTCGAGCACGTCGATCACGAACGTTTCCGCGCGGAAAACCGGCTCGCGCTTTATGAAGAAATTTATTCGCTGTTTGCACTCAACGAGCTCGATACCTATCGCTTTGCGGTAAGCACTGCGGGCGCTGGCGGCATGGTGCAGATGATTCCGTGGACGTACAACCACGTGCGCACGCGGCATCCGGGCGTCGGGCTGATCCCTGACTTCGTTACCGGAATGCGCAATCACGCGAACGCCCTTCAGGCGATGCTGCTCTACATGAACGACACCTGGAACGATCTGACCGCGAACGACGAAGTGAAGTATGCGCTCGGCTCGAAGACCGCGACGCCGGCAGAGTTAATGGCCGCCGGTTATAATTCCAACCCCGCCAAGCTGCCCGGCTATCTGAAACGCGGTGGCGACAACTGGCGCACGCTCATTCCGCGCGAGACACAGATGTATCTGGCGATCTATAAGTCGTTCGAGAGTCTCGTGCCGTTGAAGACGCGTCACGGCGTGGCCGCTAAGTGACGGCCTCGCGATAAGAGGGATCGGCGTACTGAAGCTTGTAGAGTTTCCAGTAAAGTCCCCGCTCGGCTAACAACTCCTGGTGCGTACCCTGCTCGCGAATCTCACCGTGATGCAGCACGATGATGCGATCCGCGTTCTGTATCGTCGATAAACGATGCGCGACCACGATCGACGTGCGATCGCGCATCACGCGTTCAATCGCCCGCTGGATCAGTTGCTCCGTCTCGGTGTCGATCGAGCTCGTCGCTTCGTCGAGTATCAACAACGCCGGATTGAATGCGAGCGCACGCGCAAACGAGATGAGCTGCTTCTGCCCGACTGACAGCCCCGCGCCGCGTTCGCGCACCTCCGCTTTGTAATCGCCCTTCAAACGATTGATAAACCCGTCGGCGTGAACTTCGCGCGCGGCCCAACGCACCCGCTCTTCAGTAATCTCTTCACGACCGAGCCGGATGTTTCCTGCAACAGTCCCGCTGAACAGAAACACTTCCTGTAGCACGACCGCGAAGTTTTGCCGCAACGATGTCAATTCCCAATCGCGCAGATCGACGCCGTCGAGCAGAATTCGTCCGCGTTGAATGTCGTAGAAGCGCATCAACAGGTTTGTGATCGTGGTTTTGCCCGAGCCCGTGTGGCCCACGAGCGCGATCGACTGGCCCGGCTCCACCGTGAACGACACGTCTTTCAGCACCCAGTCCTCGTCCTTGTAAGCAAACCAGACGTTTTGAAACTCGATACGCCCGCGCGCGCGTCCGGTCTTCAATGGCTTCTCCGGCGAGAGGATCGCAATCGGCAGATCGAGTGTTTTGAAGATGCGGTGCGACGCGACGACCGCCGCTTGCAGCACGTTGTACTTGTCCGAAATGTCGCGGATCGGCTGAAACAGGAACTGCGAGTACTGGATAAACGCGACCAGCGCGCCGAGCGTCAGCGCGCCGTTCATCACGCGGTAACCGCCGAACCAGATGATCAGTGCAATGCCGATCGCCCCGATTAGATCGACGAGCGGAAAGAACACGGCGTAATAGAAGATCGTGTCGATGTTTGCCCGGCGATACTCGTCGTTGATGTTGTCAAAGGTCTTCAGCGACTTGGTTTCCGCGTTGAAGATCTGCACCGTTTGCGCGCCCGCGAAGTGCTCCTGGAGAAACGCGTTGATGCGCGCGATGCGCGTGCGGACGAGGTCGTAACCGCGCCGCGCGCCGCGTCGAAACCACGTCGTGGCGGCAAACAACAGCGGCACCGTCAACAGCGTGACGAGCGTCAGTCGCACGTCCATGTACAACATCACCGAAACGATCGCGACGATCATCACGAGATCGCCGAGCAGATCGGTGACGCCCTGCGTGAACAACTCGTTGAGCGCGTCGACGTCGCTCGTCAGGCGCGTCATGATGCGTCCGACGGGATTGCGATCGTAGTAAGCGACTTCCTGATGTTGCAGTTTGTCGTAGAGCTCTTTCCGCATGTCGAACATCACGTACTGTCCGACGGTGTTGAGGAAGATCGCCTGGAAGTAGGAGAAGATCAGTCGCAGCAGTTGCGTACCAAAGAACAGCGCGACGAGCAGACCGAGACCGTCGAGCTGACGCGGCAGGATGTACCAGTCGATCGCGTACTCCGTAAACTTCGGCTGAAGGATGCCGAGCAGATTGAGCGCGAGCGTGAGCACGAGCGCCAGGATCAGCAGGCGAACATACGGCTTGAGATAACGCAGCAAACGCCGCGCGACCTGAAGATCGTAAGTCTTCCCGATCGCCTCTTCTTCGTGAAACTGTTTTACCGCAGTAGACATCTCGTTATTGCCGATTGCCGATTGCCAGTTGCCAATTATTAATTGCCAGTTGCCAATTTTTAAGAGTTTGATATTCAAGAATTTGGGCTGGCTGGCGACCAATCGGAAATCGGCAATTGGCAATTGGCAATCGG
>DASUOZ010000229.1:0-6720 GCA_036276375.1 Pyrinomonadaceae bacterium
ATTCCTCAACGTCGCCACGTCGAATACTAACTTCTCTTACAACGCGCGCGGTGTGCGCACACTTCAGTTCATCGATAACGCTACGTTGATCCGCGGCTCTCACACGCTCAAGAGCGGCATCAATTTCCGCTTCAATCGCCATCGAGACGATCGCTCCAACGTTGCGGGATCGGCGATTGAGCCGACAGTGACGCTCAGCCGAACTGCCGCTAACTTCAACGGCTTCAATTTACCCGCAACGGGCAACACCGGAATCAACGCGAACGATTTGACCCGTTTGCAAAGCACGATCGCGGACCAGCTCGGACGCATCGGCGTGGCTTCGCTGGCGTTTGTCTCGGATCCGAATTCAGGAAGCTTTGCTCCCGCGGGAACAAGATGGCTGAACGAAGCCAACTACACGGAGCTGGATTTTTATTTTCAGGATAACTGGCGCGTTCGTTCGAACCTCGTTTTGGATTTAGGTGTCCGCTGGGAACCGAAGTTGACGCCAAGTGTCAACGGCCGGCCCATCCTGGTTCCAAATCAACCAGTGAAGCTTGGCGCAGCTCCGTCAAACACGCTGAAGTGGGTTGAAGGCGAACTGTTTGATAGCGACTTCAGCAAGATTCTTCCGTCGGTTGGTTTTGCATGGGACCCGTTCAAGAGTGGCAAGACCTCGATTCGCGGTAACTATCGCATCGCCTCCGATCGAATCGCCACGTTCCTGTTTGGCTCGTCGATCTTCCAGAGCGCGCCCGGCAACACTACAGCCGTCACCAATTCGAGTTTCGGCGCGGGCGGCGGTCTCTATCGAAACCTTGGCCCGGTGCTCGCAAACCTGACTCCGTCTTCGACTCCCGATGCTTTGCGGCAACCGCCGCAGTTCAGTACCAACTCAATCAGCGTTATCGATCCGGATTTGCAGTTCCCGCAGGTTCACGAGTGGTCGTTGAGCGTGCAACGCGAGCTCGGCCAAAACGTGGTTGAGGTGAACTACATCGGCAAGCACGCCGTTCACCTGCTCGGCGGTTACAACGTCAACCAGGTGAATATATTTGCGTCCGTGCCGGGCGTTAGCGAGGCCAACTTCCTCGACGCTTTCAATAAGATCAGGGCCAGCTCTTCCTACAACAGCCCGCTCATCAATCTGCTGCTGTCGGGTAACGCGGCCAACAACGCCGGTACCGCCACGTTCCGTTCTCTCAATACGACAAACATCGCGCAGGGCAGTGCAGCCGCGGCGGCACTGAGTGTTTCGCAAAAGACCTGCGTGGCCGCCGACGTAAGTGCCGGAATTTGCACGAATGCTCAATTGGGCCGGCGCCTGCTGGATGTGAACGGTTTTCCGTTCCTGCTGCAAGCGTATCCGCAGTTCACCGGAGGGTTGAACGTCTTTGACAGTAGCGACTACTCAAACTATGCCGCACTGCAAACGATCTTCCGGCGCCGCATCAATGCCGGCCTCGGTTTCCAATTCGCTTACACGCTGTCGAAGTCGAAAGACAATCGCTCGTGGGATCCGTCGCTGAGCGGCGTATCGACCGGATCAGTTCAGGCTGCGTCGAGCACGCCTTTCGATCTGCGCGATCGGGATTTGAACTACACGTACTCCGACTTCGATCGCCGTCACGTATTCCAGGGCACTTACGTTTACGAGTTGCCGTTTGGCAAAGGCCGCAAGTTCCTTCGCGATACGCCGGCCGTGGTGGACTATGTGCTCGGTGGTTGGCAGATGGCGGGAACAATTCTCTGGGCCTCGGGCCGGCCGTTCACCGTTTACTCGGGCATCAACACAGTCAGCAACGTGGTGCAGTCGACTGCCGACTGCAACGGGTGCTCGCGCAACAGCGGGCGTCTGGTGCTCGAAAGCGGCAGGAACTTCTGGTTCGACACGTCGACGCGCAGCCAGTTCAGTGCGCCGGCGCCCGGCTCGATCGGTAACACCGGCCGCAACTTCTTCCTCGCGCCGAATTACTTCCAGTGGGATTCGTCGCTCTCGAAGAAGTTCCGGCTCGGCGAGCGCGTCAGTTTCGACGTGCGGCTCGATGCGCGAAACGTTCTGAACAACCCGTCGTTTGATAACCCAACGGCCGTAATCACTTCGACGATCTTCGGCCGCATCAACGACAGCGTGACGAACAACGCACGCCGGATACAGCTCTCGGGCAAACTGACGTTCTAAGCCACGAAAACGCACCAAAGGCACAAGAAGCATTCGTGCTTTCTTGTGCCTTTTGTGTCTCTGTCCTGTCATTAGCAACTCTTATCAATCAAATAAAAATCTTTAGCTTCTATTATTCCAGTCAGCGTCCTATAATCCGGATTCTTCACCCGGTAATCATTACGTATTCAGACGAGGGGCCGTAGAACTGAGAGCAGTGAAGGCGAGTCTCTTCCACAACTCTGCCGCGCTTGTCCTGCTGGTACTTGCGCTCGGCAACTTTTTGATGGGCCAACCAACGGCCCACGGCAACGCACCCGTCTACGATTTACTGATCACCAACGCACGCATCATCGACGGCAGCGGCAACCCATGGTTCCGCGCGGACGTCGCGATTCGCGAACGCCGCATCGTGCGCATCGGGCACGTCGCGCCCGAGACGGCGGCCAAAGTCATCGACGCGCGCGGCCAGATTCTCGCGCCCGGTTTCATCGACGTGCACACGCACGTTGAGTCGATCTACAGCCTGCCGGCGGCGGAGAACTTCGTCCGTATGGGCGTCACTTCGCTGGTCACCGGCAACTGCGGTTCATCGACCACTGAAGTCGGCGAGTTTCTCGGCCGCTTCAAAGACAAGCCGCTGGCGGTAAATCTCGCGACGCTGATTGCGCACGGCTCGGTGCGGCGCAAAGTGGTTGGTCTTGACGATCGTGCGCCGACCCCCGAAGAGCTCAAACAGATGGAAGCCGTCGTCGAGCAGGGAATGAAAGACGGCGCCGTCGGTTTGTCGACGGGACTAATCTACGTGCCGGGCACTTATGCGCAGACGGATGAGATAGTCGCTCTCGCTCGCGTCGCAGCCCGGTATGGCGGTCTATACGCGACGCACATGCGCAACGAGGGCGACAAAGTCGCCGACGCGATTCGCGAAAGCATTCAAATCGGCGAACAGGCGGGACTGCCGGTCGAGATTTCACACTTCAAGATCAGTAACAAGAAACTCTGGGGCCAGACGCCGATGACGCTCGGCCTCGTGCGCGACGCACGCGCGCGCGGGCTTGCCGTCACCGTCGATCAATACGCGTATACGGCGAGCTCGACGTCGCTCGACTCCCGTCTGCCTGCGTGGCTGCGCGCGGGTGGTTTCGAGGAAGCAAAGAAGCGTTTGGCTGACAAGGCAACGCGCGACAAAGTAATCAGCGACACGAAAGATGCGCTGAAACGTAGTGGCTTCAAAGACTACTCATTCGCCGTAGTCGCTTCCTACGGTCCGGACAAATCGTTCAACGGAAAATCGATCGCCGAGATCACCAAAATCGTCCGCAAGAAGTCAGACGTCACCAGCCAGATCGAGCAGATACTCGAGATGTACGAAGCCGGCGGCGCGGGAATGATCTATCACGGCATGGACGAAGGCGACGTGAAACGGATCATGCAGGAACCGTTCACGATGATCGCGTCAGACAGCGGCGTGCGGCAGGTGGACGATAGCGTGCCGCATCCGCGCGGCTATGGTAATAACGCGCGCGTGCTCGGCCGCTACGTGCGCGAGTTGAAACTGATCACGCTTGAAGACGCGATTCGCAAGATGACGTCGTTGCCGGCGCAGACGTTTGGCTTTCGCGACCGCGGCTTGATTCGCGAGGGCTTCGCGGCCGACTTCGTGATCTTCGACGAGAACACGATCATGGATCAGTCGACCTTTGATAAGCCGCACCAGTTTCCCGTGGGTATCAGCTATGTTGTTGTGAACGGCGAAACGGTGCTGGCAAATGGCCAAATGACCGCGGCGCGTCCGGGCGTTGCTCTGCGTGGCGGCGCTTATGGGAAAGGCAGCTAATTAGTTCTTTTCTATGACTTTTATCCCTGTTGCTATAAACAGACTCGTGTGTAAGAATACGCGCACTCGGTTATCGAGGCTCGGCCTTCTTTCCAACGACAATTGCATTACCTGCTTGCAAAAAAACCATGCGCATGTGGTTCTCCCCAACGCCGCTTCCGACTCGGAGAGCAGGCTTCCACTACAACTATGAAGAGGAATATCCCATGAAACGTCATTTCACCTTTAAGGCTGGTCTTCTGGTACTGGCGCTCATGTTTGCGTTTAGCGGCGCGGTGCTGGCCCAGGAAGAAACTGCTGCCACTGTCACCGGTCAGGTTACCGACTCGACTGGAGCGATGGTTAAAGCTGCAACCGTCGTCATTACTCATGACGCAACGCAGCAGTCGAGGACGACACAGACGAACGACGACGGTCAATTCGTCTTTACTCCTCTCGTTCCGGGCGGCTATACGCTGACAGTCGAACAGACCAACTTCAAGAAGCACGTCGAATCCGGCATCACGCTCAACGCGAAGGACCGGCGAGCGATAAACGTCGTGCTCGAAGTGGGTAACGTCAGCGAGACCGTTATAGTTACCAGCGAACAGAACACAGTGCAGGACAGTCCCACCGGACAGACGCTCATCTCGAGCACACAGGTTTTGGAGATTCCGCTCCAGAACCGCGATTTCACGAAGTTGCTCGAGCTCGTGCCCGGTGTCAGCTCCAGCCTTGACGATGAAACGGGATTCGGGCTTTCGAATCGTTTCGACGTTTCGATCAACGGCATGCGTCGAAACGCCGTCAACGTCTTTGTGGACGGCGTTTCAAACACCGACGTCGGCTCCAACATCACGCTGCTCTCGACTCCGACCATCGACTCGATCAAAGAGTTCAAAGTGCTGACTTCGAACTACACGGCGGAAGTCGGACGTTCCGGTGGCGGTACGGTAACGCTCGTGACGAAGGGCGGCGAGAACGATTTCCACGGCTCGCTTTACGACTTCGCGCGTAACGATCGTTTCAACGCCAACTCATTCTTTAACAATCGCCGCGGCCGCAACGCGCTTGGTGAACCGAATGCGCGCACGCCGAGACTGCGTTACCACAATTTTGGTTTCACCATAAGCGGTCCGGTCACGTTGCCGCGGTTTGGCGAGGGCGGCCCGGCGGTGTGGAGCGGAAAGAACAAAACGTTCTTCTTCTTCTCGGAAGAGCAACGCCGCATCACGCGCGCCATCACTGAAGCGATCGCCACCGTGCCGAGTGTTGCTGAACGATCCGGTAACTTCTCCGCTGCTCTCGGACTGCCACTGTTCAGAACAAACGCCGGCACCGGAAGCTGCACGACTCCGGGGGTTGGTACCTGTTCCAACACGGCACTCTTCGTTACCGATACGAGCGGCGCGAACGTTCAGGCCCGCGCGGGAATGATTTTCCGGCCGGCTGATGGCCGCGCCTATGTGGGCAACATCATTCCGCAGAGCGATCTCCATCCGGTTTCGCTGTCTCTTTTGAGCGCCTATCCTTTGCCGAACACGGGCACGAGCGGTTTGACGTTTTCACCGACCAACGCTCTGAAGACCCGGCAGGAAACGATTCGCATCGACCACAATATCAACGACAATCACCGGCTCTTCGGCCGCTACACGCACGACCTGAATCAGACACAGGAACCCGGCGGTCTGTTCGCGAATACAAACCTGCCGAACGTCACGACGACCAACACTCGTATTCCAGGTCAGATACTGGCGATCTCCCTGACTGACGTTTTGTCGCCGACACTCGTCAACGAAGCGACTTACAACTTCTCGTCAAACCTGATCGGCTCGGCGGTTGTCGGACGTAGCCGTGAATCGGATTTCCCCGCGGTCGCGACCATTCCGGAAGTCTTTCCGGAGAATAACGCCGGTGTGATTCCGCAAATCTCATTCACGAGCGCGGTCGCAAACATCAACTCTTTGCAGGGCTTCAATATCGTTTACAAGAACCACGTCGCTCGCGACGTTGTGACCTGGGTCAACGGCAATCACACGTTCAAGTTTGGCGGCGAGATGTCGTGGGAGTCGAAAAACGAAAACGCCAACAACATCACCCAGGGCTTGTTCTCCTTCGCCGGAACCCGCAGCCGCGGAACTTCAGGCACGATCTCTTTGACTCAAACCGGTATCGCTTTCGCGGATTTCATGCTCGGCCGAGCCGACAGTTATTCGGAAGACCAGTTTGACGTGACTGTGAACCTGCGTTTCGGCCGTCGCGAGTTCTTCGCGCAGGACAGTTGGAGAATCCGGCCGAACTTCACGCTCGACTACGGTGTGAGATACCAGTACTTCGTCCCCGTCAAAGACGAGAACGACGTGCTCACTTCATTTGATCCGGCGCTCTACAACCCCGCCAACGCGCCGACGTGCAGAACGGCCGCGTGCGCCACGTTGATCCGGGGAACCGGCAACGAGTTGAACGGTATCGCCGTCGCCGGCAGCACTTCTCGTTTCGGCCGCGCGATCTCTCCTTCGGACAAGAACAACTTCAGTCCGCGTCTCGGTATCTCGTGGGATCCGTTCAAGAGCGGCAGAACCGTGGTCCGCGCAGGCTATGGTCTCTACTACGATCAGGTTCTGGTCGGCATCTTCGAGCAGAACGCGTTCGTCAATCCTCCGTTCAATAATCGCGCCGCCTTCAGTGGAGCGGGCGTCGGCTTCTCGAACCCGAGCGGCGGCGCTTTGGGCGACTTGCCCGTACGCGATCTCATCGC